>NZ_JAUBTF010000068.1:0-33791 GCF_036702355.1 Microcoleus sp. D3_18_C4 | reverse complement strand
GGAATGAGCATTAAATAACTTCCAGAAGTTTGTGGGTTGGGCGTCCCGCCCGTCCAAAAAAGACGGGCGGGACGCCCATCCCACAATAACAATTAAAATTGTAAGTAATTTAATTCGCGATCCTAAGATGCTTAAGCATCTTATAGAAAAAATGTGCGATCAAAGTTATGCCGAAAAAGCCCGTTCCGCGACCAGAAGATGAAGAGTCGCATTTGAAGAAGCTCAGGGAAGAACTGGACATGAGTCAGGAAGATTTGGCGCGAGAGCTTGGCGTTTCGTCGCAAACAATCAGCCGTTGGGAGTTGGGGAAGAACGTACCCACGTTCACCGTCAAGCAGATGAAAGCTTTGGAGAAATTGCTGGCTAGCATCGGCAGGTCGATCGGCGATTTGCCAGACAATCTGTGATCGAAACCATTAAACAAGCCCACGGATAAATCCGTGGATAACTTTTTCCAATCTAAAATCTAAAATCTAAAATCACTCGATCGCGACCTCGGTCTTTAGCTTGATAAAGCGAACGGTCTGCCGCTGCAAGCAGATTTTCCTGAGAAGTTTCGGGATGAGGAAACGTGCTTGCTACCCCCAAACTCAGCGTCACGAAAGAACACACCGCTGAATTAAGGTGTTCGATTTCTAGTTCTTTTACCCAAACTCGAATTTGCTCTGCAATCCAAACAGCTATTTCAGACGAAGTGCGGGGTAAAATTACCGCAAATTCTTCACCGCCGTAACGAGCCACCAGAGTCTCCCCGGAAACGGCGCCTGCGGAGTAATGTACAGCCTCAACAATAGTTTTGGCTACCTGCTGCAAGCAAGCATCTCCCGCCTGATGTCCGTAAGTATCGTTGTATCTCTTAAAAAAGTCAACATCGCATAAAATCAAAGATATTTCTGCAGCAGCTTCTCCCAATTCTTGCCATTTTTTCTCTAAGTATTCGTTAAAACAGTGGCGGTTAGCAATCTGAGTTAAGCCATCTAAGTTGGCAAGGCGATACAGTTCGGAATTAGCTGCTTTTAATTGAGAATTAGCTGCTTCTAGCTCGGATTGCGTAAGGGATAAATTGTAATAAAGTTCGCTCATAGACCAAGTAGCTTGTTGGTGAATTTGGGATAAAGCTACCCAGAGTTGGTGCACGTCTAAAAGTCGGTAAACTTGAGGTTCTAACTGCACAACAATCGGTTCGTAAAGTAGTTCCGGCGGTCGCTGCACGGAGCGCTGAGCTGCCATGACAATTAAGGCTACTCCTGGTAAAATCAAAATATCGGTTTGAGCTATTTGATACAAGGCTATAATCGGTCTGCAAGCAAATATATCTACTCCGTAAGGGCGGCTCATGCGTTCCATAAATCGCCGACGCGATATCATCCCTAAAAATTCCCCATTTACGTTTAAGATAACTCCCGGAAGCAGCGGGTTAGATTGAAACCACCGAGCTACTTCTTTGGCGAGATATGAGGAGTCAACCTGAAAATTGAAGAGAGCCAGATCCTTAAGAGTAGACTCTAAAGATAAATTTTTGGGTGAGTTTTCTGGCGAGTTGGACGGCTCAATAAATTCAACAGACACAGCGCAGATCCGAATAAATAAATAATAAAGAAGCAACAAAGCTAGTGTCAGATATTAACTTATACTAACATTTATTTATGAACAGTCACTGTATTCTTGACTACACTGTTTCTTTCAAGGGATAAGCTGCGGCGTTAGCTTATGCCTTGCCTGCATTGCATTACATTGATTTATCCTCACTCAATTAGAAAGCTATTGAATTATTATTCATTTTTTTTACGGTTGGCTTTTTGCGTCGTCAGAAGAAGATTTCAGAGCCAATCCTTAACTCATTCGCGGCGCTCACAAACTCAATAAACATGGTTTTTTTATTTAAACCGAGTCGAAGCTGTAATGAGGTTTTGCGTAAAAAAAAAACGTGGTTTCTGTCGCTGTTCTCAACTCAAAACTCAAAACTCAAAACTCAACCTTCCCTCACCACCCCCACGTTCCTGACCCTCCCTTAAACGGGCCGACAATATCTTTGGTAATCCAGCCACCGTAAAAATCCCCTGGTTGAGATTGCACTAATTCCCCGTCCACATAACAGGCATCCATCTTGCTCGGATAAAAAGCCACATAATCTTTAATAGCTGCAAAAACCTGATTAGGATTGGGATAAAACCAAGCAGCATTTACTACTTCTTTCGACTCTACCGTCACAGTGTAATAACCGGCTTGTCCCTTCCACTCGCACCAAGAACCCCGTAAAGTTTTGTGCAAATATTCCATTTTGATGTCATCGGGGCAGATATAGTAGGCAGGAGGGTGGCTTGTCTCCAATACCCGCTGAGGACGGCGCGTGTCGGCGATCGTCACTCCATTAAAAATTATCTGTACGTGTTTGGTCGATTCCTCAAGCCGAGGGGGACGTGGGTAATCCCAAACAGACTCTTGACCAGGGCCGGGCTCTATTCGATCGAAGTTCATTCGCACAATCTCCACTGAAAAAAAAACACTTAGCGACTTAGCATTACAATTTAATGTACCCTTAATCGAGTCGCTGCTTCAGAGCAAACCAGCTTTTCTCAACTCTTGGTAATATGAGTATTCGCGGTATAGATGTTTCCGACTACCAGCCCAATGTCAATTGGCCAGCCGTTGCGCGGGATGGTATTACCTTCAGTTTTGTCAAATCGACCGAAGGTGCAACGTTCGTTGCCCAAACTTTCGCTCGCAATTGGGCGGCGATGAAAGCGGCGGGGATTCAACGCGGTGCTTACCACTTTTTTCAACCTGCAAGCAGCATTCAAGGACAAATAGATTTGTTCTTGAAAACTGTAAAACTCGAAGCGGGGGATTTGCCGCCAGTCTTGGATGTAGAAACTACAGGCGGTTTGAGTGTGGATCAATTGTGCGATCGAGCCGCAATTTGGTTAGAAGCAGTCGAAAAAGCCACCTTGATGCGGCCGATTATCTACACTTACCCCGGTTTCTGGGACAACCTGGGGACAACACGGTTTGCCGATTACCCACTGTGGATTGCTCACTATACCAGTGCTGAGGAACCTTGGGTGCCCGGTGGCTGGAAAACTTGGACTTTTTGGCAATACAGCGACAGTGGCAGCGTGTCAGGCGTATCGGGCAATGTAGACACCAATATTTTTGAAAGCGTCCGAGAAGGCGCCGTAAGTTATAAAGTTGCAGACATCCAGAAGGAATTAAGAATTAAAGGTTTCTATCAAGGCGCGATGGACGGCAAATTTGGAGCTACCACCACAGCGGCGCTCATCTCGTTTCAGAAATTTCAAGGTCTCAATCCAGACGGTATTGCCAGCCTCAAAACCTGGGCCGCTTTGATGCGAAAATCTCCCAAAGTAATTGTTCCCCCTCCAGCCCCGACACCCACTCCGCAGCCGACTCCCACTCCGACTCCCCCTCCCATATCAGACGTGCGGCTGACTCAGGTATTCTCGTCTTATCAAGCTAAGGCTAGCCAAGATACTGCCTTAATTTGGCTGCAAAGTCAAGTTTCTACCTCTGTTTTAGGGGAATTTGCTCAAAAATGGCGGGCAACTACCTTACCTCAAGACAGTAATTTGCGATTGATAGATGTGGGCAAATTTTATCGCGGTTTAGCACAACAAGACCAAGCTTTAGATTGGCTGCAAAAACAACTTTCTCCGGCTATTATTAACGAGTTTGCACAAAAATGGCGATCTCAATCTATTGTCACTAATTCTCCGATTCGGCTGATAGATGCGTGCAAATTTTATCGGGCCGCACCCCAGCAAAACCAGGCTTTAGATTGGCTGGAGGGGCGAGTTTCACCGGCAATTCTATCGGAGTTTTTTAGCAGGTGGCAGAATGCCAGTCGATTATAAATTTTAGATGGGAGATTTTAGATGGGAGATTGACTCCACAGATAAATTTGGGGGTTTGATCGCTCTGTAATTGGAAAGCCGACAACTCTTGCTATTTGAGATTTGAGATTTGAGATTGACAAGCGAATTTCAAAAGTGGTACCCGCCACGTGATTTATCCGTGGAATCAATCCAAAATCGAAAATCTAAAATCCTCAAGCCTCCGAATTTATCCGTGGGGTCAATCCAAAATCTAAAATCTAAAATCGAATGACTCCCCATCAAAACTCGTCAAATCCTCTCCCTCTGTGCCCGCATCCCCGTCCAACTCTCTAACATAACAGACAATCTCTCGCTTAGCTACAGCTTACTCCCATCTTTGACGCCAAGAGAATTATCTGATAAAGTTATAGCGACTATCAAGTTTTTTTAATCTTATTGGGAAAAATCCAGGGACGTGCCGAGTTGGTAAGCTGCGCCGAAAATAGCGCCTGCACTCCAATTACCCGCGATCGAACATTTAAAACTAAGCGGGCAGCCTGTAACAATTATATCTATGGAAATCTCCTTTAACATCACCCTGTTGATGGTCATGACCGTCATCTGTGGCATCAGCGCTCAAGTTCTCGCCGCTTATCTGAAAGTTCCGGCGATAGTCTTTTTGCTGTTGTTTGGCATTTTAGCCGGCCCAGACTGCTTGGGAGTGCTGCACCCGAATCTGCTGGGCAGCGGTTTGGAAGTTATGGTATCCCTTTGCGTAGCTTTAATTCTATTTGAAGGCGGCTTGAATTTGGAATTGCGAGATTTGGGAAAACTTTCCGGCAGCATCCGCAATTTAGTTACCGTAGGCACTTTAATTACCCTAATTGGCGGCGGAATGGCCGCACACTGGTTGGGGGAATTTCCCTGGCCGATCGCATTTTTGTATGCTTCTCTAGTAGTCGTCACCGGCCCGACAGTAATCGGCCCTTTGCTCAAACAAGTATCCGTTGACAAAAAAGTTGCCGCCTTGCTAGAAGCAGAAGGCGTTTTAATCGATCCTGTCGGAGCAATTCTGGCAGTATTGGTGCTGAATATTATTTTAAACGGCAATGCTGATTTGGTGGTTTTGTTCCGAGATTTAATCGTGCGACTATTAGTTGGCGCAGTCATCGGAGTTGCGGGAGGTTGGCTGCTGGGATTCATTCTCAAGCGATCGCAATTTCTCTCCGAAGACCTCAAAAACTTAGTAGTTTTAGCCGGTTTGTGGGGATTCTTCGGCTTAGCAGAAGAAATCCGCAGCGAATCGGGACTGATGGCAACAGTCCTATCCGGCATCGTCCTCAGAGCCGCTGCTGTGCCGGAAGAAAGGCTGCTGAGGAGGTTTAAAGGTCAACTGACAGTCCTGGCTATTTCCATGCTGTTCGTGCTGCTGGCGGCCGATTTATCCCTCGCTAGTGTGGTCGCCCTCGGTTGGGGAAGTTTGTTTACAGTTTTAGCTTTAATGTGGGTAGTGCGGCCGATCAACGTTTGGCTGTGTACTTGGAATAGCGGACTGAATTGGCGGCAGAAATTATTTGTTTGTTGGGTAGCGCCGAGGGGAATTGTCTCAGCGTCGATCGCATCTTTATTTGCAATTTTGCTCACCCAGCGGGGAATCAACGGTGGCGACTCGATTAAAGCCTTAGTTTTCCTAACAATTATTATGACAGTTTTCGTCCAGGGACTAACGGCCGGCCGGATCGCTCAACTGTTGGGCATCACCTCAAAATCGGCAACTGGTGCAGCAATTGTCGGGTCAAATCCTTTGAGCAGATTAATTGCTCGCTTGTTTCAAGAACGCGGAGAAGCGGTGGCAATTATCGACACCAACCCGGAAGCTTGTGCACAAGCAGAACGAGAGGGTTTGCGGGTGTTTTTGAGCAGTGCTCTGGATCACAGCGTGTTAGAAGAAGCCGGACTGGAATCGATGGGAACTTTTTTGGCAATGACTAACAACGGCGAGGTAAACTTAGTGTTAGCTCAGCGAGCAGCCGAAGAGTTTGCACCGCCGAGGGTTTTGGCAATATTCCCCAAAGAGCCGCAAGCAAATATGCCTGCAAATCCGACTAAAATCAATCAAGCTTTTGTCTCGGATTTGTCGCTGAAGGATTGGAACGAATATTTGAGCGACGGCGAAGTGAAATTGGGGGAAACTGAGTTAAAAACAGAGGGATTGCAGTTTCAGATTGCTCACTTACAAGCTTTGGTTAAAGCCGGGGAGTTGGCGCCGCTGCTGCTGGAAAGGCAAGGATACTTGCAAGTAGTGTCGGCGACTCAGATTTGGCAAGCAGGCGATCGAATTATTTATTTGCTGTACGATCCGACACCGAAATTGTTGAAAAGATTGTCGGGTTCATCTCAGTCTCGTTTGACTTTGGAAAAGCATCAGGTAGTTGAAGAAGTGCCGATTCCTTCTCCGGTTTTAGAGGAGGTTTTGGAGTCAGCGGAAATAGCAAAGGATACTAAACTTTTGCAGCCGCCAGTTTCCCGATAGGGGCAGTATCCTCGATCGTACTCTGTAATCTGCTTGTTGCGATCGTCCTTACTCGGCCTCCCCAATTAAAGTAAACGCTGCCCAATTTCGCGGCTGGGGATGAGTTTTCATCGTAGTTAACATTGCCTGCCGAAGTGCCTGTGCTTTGTCGGGATTATTTTGCAAGTTTTGATAAAACGACTGCATCAATTCCGATGTCGGCGCATCGGGAACCGCCCATAAAGAAACAATCACACTCGGCACTCCTGCCGAAATCAAAGCGCGCGACAAACCAATTACTCCATCCCCGGTAATTCTGCCTTCTCCAGTGTTACAGGCACTCAAAACGACTAAATTTGCTTGCAGTTTCATATCAAAAATCTCTTCTGCAGTCAACAAGCCGTCATCGCTACCAGAGGGAGCCAGGGCGATCGCACTTCCCAATCCGCGCACATCATCGAGCAATCCATGCGTTGCCAAGTGAATAGTCGATGCTTGGGGCATTTTTTGAACGATCTGGGCTTTTGTACCTTGAGCGCCTATGATCGCTTGAGTATTGAGCAGAGGGGCGATCGCGATCGCTTCGGCTTCGGCTCCCGGTAGAGGAGACAATTGCCGTTTGGGTTCTCCCGGATAGGAAGACACACTAGGCATCGTGGGATTGCCCAATACTAGAGCATTACTGCTTTTAGGTTGCTTCTGTGCTAACTTCTGCCGTTGTTGTCGAGTTAATGCCAGAACTTGAATCGAAGGGGCGGTGAGAATCGTGTGTTTTTGGATTAAGTAAGTGCTACTAGCATCTTGCAGGGCGGGGAAGGGTACTTGAAACAGGGAACCTTGGGGAATGAAAATGACATGGGCATTGGGGTCTTTGGGTAGAAGGCTGGCAATGGGATCGATCAGCAGTTGATGCAGTGTCGGTAAGTCGGGTTGGGGTTGGGTGGAGCCAAAACTGCTGCGACTGCGAACAGCCAGAAATTCTTGATTGCCAATGATCAAGCTGGCTAGGGAGGCGTTGTGCTTCTGCCAAAGGGGTTGGAGGTCAACTTGACGAAAGGTAATTTCACCTGTCGGTTGAATTACCCAAATGTAAATCGCGGATTCACGCGCTATAATTTGTTTTCCCTGAATCTGAAAGTCATCGTAGATGATGGAATACTGCACCAAAGTGGCATTCTGTGCTTTGGCGATTTGGCGGATTTGCTCTCGATCAGGAGAAGTGTTAATAACCGGATTGGTAGAACCTGACGATAAGCGTTGTGTCAGTAGATCGACAAACGCACGAGCACGTCCCCGTTCGGCAATTTCTAGAGCGGCGATCGGGTTATTCTGAGCCACCCGGACTTGTTGTAAAGTCACATAGGTGCGAGCTTGTTCTTCAAAGATGGAGACTTTATTGGCATCGTTGGAGCCGAGCAGTTGACGCATCGATTCCCAAACTTGAATCGCATTGACGAGCATTTTCTCAGATTCTGTTAGATTGCCAGCCTTTAAGAATGATGCTCCGAGGTTGTTGAGCGCCGTACCTTCCCCCTCGGGGTTTTTAATGGAGCGGGCGATGGCTAACTGTTGCTGGATATACTCAATGGCTTTGGAATAGTTCCCCAGATTGAGGTAAGCGATTCCTAAAGCGCCCAGTGCATTACCTTCCCCGTCGCGGTTTTTAATGGAGCGGGCGATGGCTAAACTCTGCTGTGAATACTCAATCCCTTTGGAATAGTTCCCCAGCTTCAAGTAAGTGGCTCCCAAAGCGCCCAGTGCATTAACTTCCCCGTCGCGGTTTTTAATGGAGCGGGCGATGGCTAAACTCTGCTGTGAATACTCAATGGCTTTGGCATGGTTGCCCAGATAGATGTAAACGATTCCTAAAGCGCCCAGTGCATTACCTTCCCCCTCGGGGTTTTTAATGGAGCGGGCGATGGCTAACTGTTGCTGTAGATACTCAATGGCTTTGGCATGGTTGCCCAGATCGATGTAAACGACTCCCAAATTGCCCAGTGCATTACCTTCCCCCTCGGGGTCTTTAATGGAGCGGGCGATGGCTAAACTCTGCTGTGAATACTCGATGGCTTCGGCATAGTTGTTCAGAGAGCGGTAAGCATTTCCCAAATTGCCCAGTGCATTAACTTCCCCTTGGCGGTCTTTAATGGAGCGGGCAATGGCTAACTGTTGCTGTAGATACTCAATGGCTTTGGCATAGTCGCCCAGCCTGATGTAAGTGACTCCCAAATAGCCCAGTGCCTTACCTTCCCCGTCGCGGTTTTTAATGGAGCGGGCGATGGCTAAACTCTGCTGTGAATACTCAATGGCTTTGGCATAGTTGCCCAGATTTAGGTAAGCGATTCCCAAATTACTTAGTGCTACACGCTCCCTCTCGCGGTCTTTAATTTCGCGGGCGATGGCTAAACTCTGCTGTGAATACTCAATGGCTTTGGCATAGTTGCCCAGAGAGGTGTAAGCACCTCCCAAAACGCCTAGTGCCACACCCTCCTTTGGGCGGTTTTTAATGGAGCGGGCGATGCCTAAACTCTGCTGTGTATACTCAATCGCTTTGGCAGAGTTGCCCATATTGAAGTAAGCTGCTCCCAAAATGCCCAGTGCATTAACTTCCCCTTGGCGGTCTTTAATGGAGCGATAAATTTCCAGTGCCTGTTGCCAGGAATTCAGCGCTGCTGAGACTTGGCTAGTCTCAGACTGTTGAAGCCCCTGCCGCATTAGCCGATCGCCCTCTGCTTCACGAGCATCCGTAGTTTGAGCGATCGCTGGGAAGAGAGAGTCAGGAGTAGTTAATAGGGGGATAGTGGCAAGCACGAACAGGGAAATGGAAGCTAGGAAAACATGAGTGACCCTAGAGTGGGTTGATTTGAGTCGCTTAAATGGGGAATACAGCATAGGATTCTAGAGTTGGAATTTAGAGAATTAGCCCGATCGCTCTTTCTGCCGTCGTCGTGCGATCGCCTCACTCTGCCACCGGCGATCAACCTTCATAGAAGCTTACTCTGTCTCCCCAATCTCGCCGCAGGGATGGGGACTCTAATCTGAATTAGACGACTATTTTAGCGATCGCCCGATCGGTTTGAATCAAACCATTTCCCACTGGCGTAGTCAAGTCCAAAATCAAAACCTGGCGTGTTTAGATCGTCCATATCCAGAGCCGTCTGCTCTAATGCTCGATTAATATCCGCAGGACTTAAGTCGGGATTTGCAATGCTATCCTATCAACCCATTCCGATTAGAAGTTGTCGTCAAAATGTGCTCAACTTGAGCTGGAGTCAAAGTCGGATTAGCATTCAAAACTAAAGCCGCTACACCCGCTACTTGTGGCGTTGCCATAGATGTGCCAGTTAGGGTGTCATAGGTGCTATAGGGAGTTGTAGAATAGATGTCTACTCCCGGAGCAACTAAGTAATCTAAAGGTGTGGAACCCGCACGGTTCGAGGTGTCAGCCATCCTGCCGTTTATATCAATGCTGCCCACTGCAATTCCCAAGCGATCGGCATTACGAGCTGGGTAATCAGGTTGGCTAAAACCCGAATTTCCCGCTGCTATCACCACAACAGAGCCTTTGTTATTTGCATACTCAATTGCGTCATTCACCAGGTTGGAAGGGTAAAACTCATTTCCCAAACTGAGGTTAATTACATTTGCTCCATTATCAGCAGCATACCGGATTCCAGCAGCAACATTATTCAACTCGCCGTAACCAAAGGCGTCTAACACTCTGACAGGCATAATCTTAGCATTGGGCGCAACTCCTGTGATGCCAAAATCATTTCGTTCCGCCGCGATCGCACCTGCTATGTGAGTCCCGTGACCGTCGAAATCCAGATCCATTGGGTTGTTGTCGCTAGCCACAAAATCCCAACCCCGAATATCATCAATATATCCGTTGCGATCGTCATCGATGCCGTTTCCAGCAATTTCACCAGCGTTCCGCCAAATATTGTCATCCAAGTCAGGATGGGTGTAGTCAACACCACTATCCACGACAGCTACAACAATGCCATTTCCGGTAATGTTTTGATTCCAAACTTCCGGTGCGTTTATGACATCTAGCGCCCAATTATTCTCGCCCAAATCGGGAAGATCAGGGAAAGTAATTGAGCGGTTTAAGGTGTTGGAAACTGCTGCATTTGCATTCACCAAGCCGTAGCCGTAATTACTATTAAAAGTGCCGCTAGATGTGGGAATATTTAGTTCAGGAATAGAGGTGGCAGAAAGATTCAGGTTGTAATTGGTAGAGTTGTTTAAGAAGCTAGAGACTTGCACATAGTATGTTCCTGGAGCCAGATTGGGTACATTAATGACATCGGGGGCGATGCCACTCTCAAGAGAGTAGTCAATAGTTTCCCCAAAATCAACTACACCGTTGCGGTTTCTATCTTGAATTAGCTTTACGTCAGCATCTGCTCTCAAACCGTCTAGACGCAGGCTAAAATTGCTCTTAGTGTTGATATCGAATCGATAGAAATGGTTGGAAGCTCCAACTCCGACAAAATCAGTTAAGTTGATGCTACCATTTTCAACACCAACAATATTACGAGCTATCGAAAGAGAGTTACCTGGATCGGCGAAATTCAACTGGGAAGCAGATATCGTTCCTGTTAGCGGATCTGCGTTTATATTCGCCGATTGTGACTGCAGTTTGAGTTGAGAATCGGCGACATCGCCAGTAACTCGCTCGCTCGCAGAGTAACTGAAGCCAGCGCCTGCATTAGCTACAATAAAATCTGCTATCTGTTTCTGTGAGTCGAAGCTGGATGCTGTAGGATGAGTCAAGCTAGATTCAGCATTATAACCAGGAATATTCAATGGCTGGATCGCTCCATTGAGCAAGTCGCTGTTAGCCGGAAATGTGGATTGGGCGAGCTCGTTTGACTGTTGATTGAAATAAAGGCGATCGTTAGGATTAGTTGTGATGTCTAACATAATTTAAAACCTCAGATATTTAGATTCATTCTTGATTTAAATCTTACGTAGCACAGATCGAAAAATCATCCGTTCTACCCACAGACTTGATCAAGTACGGGGTGCAAAAGAGATTGCGGGAAAGTGCAATGTAGGTGAATATGTAGAGTAGATGGTTCACTTCCATCAGTGTTAAGATTATTGAGACGCGATCGCGAACAAAGATTCATTCCACAGTCCGCCAGGGAATTAATTCCCTGTCTCATAGCACAAGTCCTCTAAAAGAGGACTGAAGAATATAACTCAATAGTCCTCTTTCAGATATAAATGTCGCTTTTAGGCACTGAAGTTTTCAAGAGCCATTGATGAGGAATTTATTCCTCGCTACGAAGCTGTAAAAAGCGATCAAAATCCCGGAGCAGAGATAATACTACCTTGAAGATCTGCCACTCTTGCATTTTCCACAAAGCCTACTATCTCGCCGGAATTCCTAACTTTAATTAGAGTGCCTTGAGTCTGTACTGGTTGATCATCTAATGTACCGGGCGGGGTCAATAGGTTGAAAATTTCTGGTGCATCAAAGTCCAATAAAACTGTGATGTTTGTCACGTATTGCAAGTCTACATCAGTAGCATTCAAACCACCTGCCAATCCAATTCGATCGACGCCAACTCTGAAACCTAGAACAAAATCGGCATTATTGACATCTGTAACTCCGGGTTCTGCTTGGATGACGTACAAGTTACTGCCCCCGATTTTGATTGAATAATTATCATCCAAACCTGCTAAAATATCCTGACCCAAACCTCCCACCAGAGTGTCATTTCCGCTACCGCTGATTAACAAATCATTGCCTCTGCCGCCCAAGAGAATATCGTTTCCTGCATCACCTATTAGAAAATCTGCATCTTGACCGCCACTGAGAGAGTCATTTCCCTCTTCTCCAGTCAGGAAGTCTTTACCTTTGCCTCCGAATAAAGAATCGTTGCCCAAATCTCCGCTGATAAAATCTTCTCCTTCATTGCCATAAACCAAATCATTAGCTGTTGAGCCAGTGACTACATCGTCACCTGCAAGCATCCAAACTCCCAAAGGAAAATTAGTTGCATCTGCGATCGACAAAGTAACAACTTCGGATGTATTGTCGCCAATTAATCGTTGAAGTTCTGACGAATCGGGTTGTAAAGCCATAAAAAAAATCCTCTTAACACTTGAGTTAAATCTTAAGCAACCCCGATGGGAAAATCATTCGTTCTAGCCACAGACTTGATGAAGTAGGAGGTGCAAAATAGATTGCGGGAAAGTGCAATGTATGTGAATATGTAGAGTAAATGGTTCACTTCCATCAGTTTTGAGATTGAGATAACTCGGCGGTTGAAACCGCGTCTACACAAACAAAGTCTGCCTGCGCCGACTAAAAAATAAAGATTGTTCCCGATTGCATCGGAATTATTAGTCTCCGAAAAGGAGACGGCAGAGCCGTTTCCCTACAATGTTATTTTGGGTAGGGAAACCGCACTGCCGTCTGCTCTATTATTCAGGTTGTACCGGAATTGATATAATTTAGGAGAAAATTTAGGAGAAAAACATTGAGCCAATTCGCTATTAATAAAAACTTACTCTGCCTCCCCAATCAGAGTAAATGCCGCCCAATTTCGAGGCTGGGGATGAGTTTTCATCGTGGTTAACATTGCCTGCCGAAGTGCCTGTGCTTTGTCGGGATTATTTTGCAAGTTTTGATAAAATGCCTGCATCAATTCCGATGTCGGCGCATCGGGAACCGCCCATAAAGAAACAATCACACTCGGCACTCCTGCCGAAATCAAAGCCCGCGACAAACCAATTACTCCATCCCCGGTAATTCTGCCTTCTCCAGTGTTGCAAGCACTCAAAACAACTAAGCTTGCTTGCAGTTTCATGTCAAAAATCTCTTCTGCGGTCAATAAGCCGTCATCGCTACCAGAAGGAGCCAGGGCGATCGCACTTGCCAATCCGCGCACATTATCCAGCAATCCATGGGTTGCTAAGTGAATAATCGATGCCTGGGGCATTTTTTGGACGATCGCAGCCTTTGTCCCTTGTGCGCCTGTGATGGCTTTAGTGTTGAGTAGAGGGGCGATCGCGATCGCTTCAGCTTCGGCTCCAGGTAGAGGAGACAATTGCTGTTTAGGTTCTCCCAGAGAGAGAGACACGCTTGGCATAGTGGGATTGCCCAAGACTAGAGCGTTACTGCTGTTAGCTGGCTGATTGGCTAACTTTTGTCGTTGTTGTCGAGTCAAATCCAATACTTGAATCGAAGGGGCGGTGAGAATGGTGTGTTTTTCGATTAAGTAAGTGCCGCCAGAGTCTTGCAGGGCGGGGAAGGGCACCTGGAACAGGGAGTCTTGGGGAATGAAAATGACGCGGGCATTGGGATCTTTTGGTAAGAAGCTGGCAATGGGATCGATCAGCAGTTGATGCAGCGTCGGTAAGTTGGGTTGGGGTTGAGTGGAGCCAAAACTGCTGCGACTGCGAACAGCGAGGAATTCTTGGTTGCCAATAATTAAGCTTGTTAGGGAGGCGTTGTGTTTTTGCCACAGGGGTTTGAGATCGACTTCGCGGAAGGTGATTTCGCCTGTCGGTTGAATCACCCAAATGTAGAGGGCGGATTCTCGCCCTACTTGTTTGCCCTGAATCTCAAACTCCTCGTAGATGATGGAATACTGCACCAAACTCGCGTTCTGTGCTTTGGCGATTTGGCGGATTTGCTCGCCGTTGGGAGAAGTATTAATAACCGGATTAGCAGCATCAGATGATAAACGCTGTGTCAGGAGATCGACCAAGGCACGAGCGCGTCCCTGTTCGGAAATTTCTAAAGCGGCATTGGGGTTATTCTGAGCCACCCGGACTTGTTGTAGAAGGCGATAAGTACGAGCTTGTCTTTCAAAGATGGAGACTTTATTCGCGTCGTTGGAACCGAGCATTTGTCGCATCGATTCCCAAACTTGAATCGCATCGATCAGCATTTTCTCAGATTCTGTTGGGTTGCCAGCCTTTAAAAACGTCGCTCCAAGGTTGTGGAGCGCCATACCCTCCTGTTGGCGGTTTTTAATTTCGCGGGCGATGGCTAAACTCTGTTGTCCATACTCAATGGCTTTGGCATCGTTGCCCAAAAAGCGGTGGGCGAATCCCAAAACGCCCAGTGCCAAACCTTCCCCAGGGCGGTCTTTACTTTCGCGGGCGATGGCTAAACTTTGCTGTGCATACTCAATGGCTTTGGCATAGTTACCCAGATCTCTGTAAGCAAGTCCCAAAATGCCCAGTACCCAACCTTCACTTCGGCGGTGTTTAATTTCGCGGGCGATGGCTAACCTCTGCTGTGAATACTCAATGGCTTTGGCAAAGTTGCCCAGAGAGTTGTAAGCATTTCCCAAATTGCCCAGTGCATTCCCTTCCTGTTGGCGGTCTTTAATCTCGCGGGCGATGGCTAACTGTTGCTGTGAATACTCAATGGCTTTGGCCGAGTTGCCCACAGAGTCGTAAGCATTTCCCAAAATGCTCAGTGCCAAACCTTCACTTCGGCGGTCTTTAATTTCAC
Source organism: Microcoleus sp. D3_18_C4 (assembly GCF_036702355.1). Lineage (NCBI taxonomy): Bacteria > Bacillati > Cyanobacteriota > Cyanophyceae > Oscillatoriales > Microcoleaceae > Microcoleus > Microcoleus sp. D3_18_C4. The sequence goes on along the minus strand of NZ_JAUBTF010000068.1, from coordinate 18,961 downwards.
GGGTGATGGCTAAACTGAGCTGTGCATACTCAATGGCTTTGGCATAGTTGCCCAGAGAGTTGTAAGTACCTCCCAAAATGCTCAGTGCCAAACCTTCACTTTGGCGGTTTTTAATTTCGCGGGCGATCGCTAAACTGAGCTGTGCATACTCAATGGCTTTGGTATAGTTGCCCAGAGAGTTGTAAGCATTTCCCAAATTGCCCAGTGCCAAACCTTCACTTTGGCGGTCTTTAATTTCACGAGCGATGGCTAACTGTTGCTGTGAATACTCAATGACTTTGGCATAGTTGCCCACAGAGTTGTAAGCATTTCCCAAATAGCTCAGTGCCCTAACTTCACTTCGGCGGTTTTTAATTTCACGGGCGATGGCTAACCTCTGCTGTGCATACTCAATGGCTTTGTCATAGTTGCCCAGAGAGGCGTAAGCAAGTCCTAAAAGGCTCACTGCCCTACCTTCCTCTTGGCGGTCTTTAATTTCACGGGCGATGGCTAAACTCTGCTGTGCATACTCAATTGCTTTGGCATAGTCGCCCAGAGAGTTGTAAGTACCTCCCAAAATGCCCAGTGCCCAACCTTCACTTCGGCGGTCTTTAATTTCACGAGCGATGGCTAAACTGAGCTGTGCATACTCAATCGCTGTGTCATAGTTGCCCAGAGATAGGTAAGCAGCTCCCAAAATGCCCAGTGCCAAACCTTCACTTCGGCGGTCTTTAATTTGACGGGCGATGGCTAAACTCTGCTGTGCATACTCAATTGCTTTAGCATTGTTGCCCAGATAGATGTAAGCAAGTCCCAAATTGCCCAGAGCCTCATATTCTACCCCGCGGTCTTTAATTTCACGAGCGATGGCTAAACTGAGCTGTGCATACTCAATGGCTTTGTCATAGTTGCCCAGAGAGGCGTAAGCAAGTCCCAAAATGCTCAGTGCCAAACCTTCACTTTGGCGGTCTTTAATTTCACGGGCGATGGCTAAACTGAGCTGTGCATACTCAATTGCTTTAGCATTGTTGCCTGCTGAGCGGTAAGCAACTCCCAAAATGCCTAGTGTTACACCTTCCTTTCGGCGGTTTTTGAGGGCGCGATAAATTTGCAGTGCCTGTTGCCAGGAATTCATCGCTCCTCTTAATTGGCCAGTCTCTTCCTGTTGTATCCCCTGCTGCAGTAGCCGATCGGCCTCTGCTTGACGGGCATCCGTAGTTTGAGCAACAACCGGGAGTTGAGAGTGCCGAGGAATATAAAAGGCAACAGACAAAAGGCAAAAAGCGAGGGGAAAGAGAAAACGCGATCGCACTTTGCAATTACTGGATTTAAGCAGTTTTAGCGAGAAAGATTTCATAGGATTTAGTCTTTGGATTGCGAAGGTTAGCGCTGTCCTTGTCGCTGTTGTTCGATCGCCCTAATTTGTCGCAATCGATCGCTCCAATCTTTCAAAGGTTCGGCTTCCGAACTAGCGAGAGAATCTAGCAATTCCAGCACAGCCGCTTGGTTTTGAGAAGTCTCAGAGGCCTTGCGCGCTTCGGCGATCGCGTCATACCACAGCCCCGCCTCCGCATACAAGTCGATCCGCTGTTGGGGAGTTTGGGCTGCTGCAAGTTGAGACTGCAACGACGCAGCAGGCTGGACTACTTGGATTTCTGCCGCCGCCACCACATTGCTCGCAGGATCATCCGGATCGCAGACCAACACCACTTGCCACTGATAGGATTGCCCGATCGACAGTTGGGGGAGATTTGAGGGCAAAGCAACCGACATTATTCCTGGCTGACTCTGCATCTCGGTTCTGTAGAGCAGTTGTCCCGTGCGAGTAAACAGCCTCAATTGCAGCGGACGAGGAGGGCTATCGGGTACAAACCAGGTAAAGGTCGGATGCCCAGAAATCGTCACTCCCACATGGCTAAACGGCACTAAGGCAGTCAATCTCGCCGATGAATTACCTTCACAACCGCCGCTGCGAGTGGTATTTGTCCCCGTTTCTTTCGGTTTAGAAGGGTTTTCAGGAGGAGTGTATTTTGCCAGCGCTACAGGAGCGACCCAGAACGAAACACTCAGCATTAAACTCGCAATGCCCGCAGAGTAAACGGTTCGACGCTTCCACTCGTGAGTCATCATCGCAATCCCCTGTGTAACTATTTCTACAGTAATCAACAATACAAAAACACAATAGAGGACTGCCCGCAAGCTTCGTTTGCGGGAAGGTGCAAAGATATTGGTGTCAGCTTAAGGGCAAACCCTCTGTCCGGCAGTCCGGCAGGGGTTTAAACCCCTGCCTCAAAGCGAAAGTCGTCTGAAGACGACTAATGAGTTCTTCAGTCCTCTTTGAGAGGACTTTCGCTATGAGACAGGGAATTCATTCCCTGGTGGACTGGCGGGTGGGCGGGAGGACTGGGTGGAGTGACAGCTTAAGTTGACACGCTTTGGGCCTTGCCGTATCCAGAGTTGCCGTGTTGTCGATCGTTATATCTGAGCTCTTGGACCATTCTCAAGAACCGGCAAGATGCCCGTTCCACAAAGAGTGAATTTCTTGTGGAACTGGCATCCTGCCCCTTCATAAACGCCTTATTGAAAAGGGTGCAATATCTCATCTCAATTAGCTCCGATATAACAAGCGTGAGCCACAGCGATCACCAGAACCACCGCCGTTTTGCTGGCCAGGTTAACTCGCACACCATCCCCTTCGGTTGATTCGGGTAGCGCCGAAATGCTCCGCCTAACTGTTTGGCTAAGTTCTTTGCAAGCTGGGTTCCTAATCCTGAAGGTTGAAGTTTAGGGTTTGGATCTTCGGTTATTTCCCTGTCTCGATCGATTGCAGCCAAGCTAAGCGTTTCTGACTGAGACTGTTTCCCCCTACCATTATCCGCCACCCGAATCACCTGCCGATCGCCCTCTTGAGTGCAAATTACGGTCAAGCGAGTGGCTTCGATCGCGTGTTTCCCCACATTGCAGAGCGCTTCTTCTAGAAAGCGGCAGAGTGCTCGCTTGTGTTCCAACCGCAGATGCGAGGTGTTCAAGGGATCGAACTGCACAATTTTGAATTTGATCGTTTTGAGGTAGGGCAATTCTTGTTCGAGCGTGTTGGAATAGACCTTGTAGAGCAATTCATGCAATGGAGCCTGCAGGGCCAATTCGATCGCACTTCCCATGCGGAGATGCGGTTCATCCGCGATCGCGTCTCGTTGCACAGAGCCGTAAACTGCCCGCAATTCTTGATTCAAGCGTTGCAACTCCGGTAGAAATGGCGACGGTGTGGCTTCTCCTTGAGCAGTTCTCAAAATTCCAACCAATGTTTGTAACGGGCCGCTATGAATTGCATTAAAGGTCTGCTCGATCGCAAACTGACGTTCTTCCAACCGCAGTCGGAGTTCCTGTTCGTGGCGATAAAATAACGCTGCCGTCAACCCAGCCCCATTCAACACGAGTACGAGCAACACAGGCACGATCGGCACCCACCATCCCAAAAGAATCAGCCAATAACAGAGCGCGATCGGGCTAATGCTGGCGACTAAGAGCCCGATCAAAATTTTCCAGGGCGATCGCAGAAATTGTCCCAAACTCATCCCCAACAGTCCCCAGACCGCAATCCAGAGCGTTTCCCAACCCTCCCCCCAAACCTGAAGCAACGGCCGCCGATCGAGCACCGCGCTAATCATCTGGCTGGTTTCGTGGGCTTGCATTTCGACTCCGTAAATCCGTCCGGGATTGATACCTGCGATCGCACCTGAACTTGCCAGATCCTTCGCGCTAAAAGACATCATCCCAATCAGCACAATTTTGCCTCGAATCCAGTTCGGATCTACTTGTCCCGCCTTGATTTGCTCCAGGGAAAGCACGCGAAATGGCATTGTCCCGCTGCGAACATTCAGTAAAATTTGGTTGCCGCCTGCATCCGCCCCCACATATCCGCCAGAGTTTGACTGCACTCTGGTAAATTCAATGCTGCCAAAGCGCATCGCCTCCCGATCGCGAATTCCATTACCTAGCTTAATTCCTCGGGTTGCTAAATAGCGCTCTGCCAGCCGGATTGCGAAGGAAAAACGGTATTCCTGCTGATGGCTACCAGCGCCCAATAAACTGCGGCGCTGGTAGCCATCAGCATCGAGAACGGCATCTGCAAAGCCAACCTGTTCGGGTGGTAGCGCGGGCGGAGGTTTGACGATAAAGCCACTGCGATCGGGCAAAGCAATCTCCACTCCGATCGCATTCTTGCTGCTGCGAAACACCGATGTTAGTTCAGCATGACCTGGTTCCACCGGAATATCGCGGACAATATCCAGCCCGATCGCGATCGAGCCATACGTTTGCAACCGTTTGAGTAAATCGGCAATATCGCGATCGGGAATCGGATAAGTTCTAGCGCGTTGAATATCTTCCTCAGTGATGCCGACAATTACAATCCGTTCATCCATTGGCTCAGGAGGACGCAAACGCAGAAATTGATCGAACGCAACCAACTCCCAAAACTGAAGCGCACCGCTCAATCTAGCCATCATCACAGCGACAATCACCATCACCCCTGGAAGCGCTCCTCGTCCCCAAGTCGTGACATCCGATTTCACTGCTTGCCATCGATCGGGCTTCACTAATCAATCAATCCTTCTTCCCTAGCTCGCACTTCCGTTTGAATCCGCAGATTCTTATCATCATCAGGATACACCTCTAGCACATCTCGAATCTTAGTCCAGTAATACTGCACAGTGCGTTCAGAAACATTCATCCGTTTGGCGATCGCAGTATCCTGTAAGCTCTCGTGAAAAGCAAATTGCAACACCTGCATCCAGGCGGGTTTGAGTTGCAGCCCATTGCGGATCTCTCGGGGTGTATAAATCCGCTCATGCAGCGCCCAATCAACCATTGCCAGCAAGTCTTTCATCGGCTGGCTCTTATCGACAACTGTGAAGCCGCCCATGTGATTGTCGATCGACGGTTTCAGCCAAACTAAAGTCCGAACATGGGCACTCTGCACCACAATATTCAGACTCGGATACTGCTCCATCAAGGTTTTGAGGAGTTGAAGCCCTGAATTCGCTTGAGCTGTTTCGCCGGTCGTCTCTGGCATCACCAAATCCACAATCACCAAATCCGGCGTCGTCTGCGCTATTTGCTGAAGGGCTGCCTGAGCCGTCGGAGCCGTCAGAATGTCTGCCTCTGGATATTCTTGCTTCAGAATGTTAAGCGTCCCACCTAACACCATCGCATGGTCATCCACAAGTAAAAATGTTCGTTTCTCCGGTTGAGGTAAAGTCTGGGGCATAATTTATTCGTTGCCACACAACATCGTCAGTTTAGGTAATCCGTCCACCCCTTTTAGATTTGGAATTTACGATTTTCGATTTGTGACCTAGTTGAAACTAGGGGCTTTAAACCGCTGAAATTCTCATTCAAAATCCCAAATCTAAAATCGTCTCGGTCATCTTCTTACAATAGAGGAATTACCTGGCTCCCGTCCTGCATCTGTCCGCCAACTGGGGTTGTGGATGTCCGCAACGAGAATTGCGCTAAAGCGCAGTTCTATTATAATCTAGGTGTCGCAGCAGGAAAAAGAATGATTTTATGGCAGCAGAAGGTTCGTATCAAGCCAGCACGTACAATCTGGAACTTGACGCAGAAATCCAGCGGTTAAAAAGTCAAGTTCTCCTCAGTTGGGAAAAGGAAGCGCGCAATTTAACTTGGTTCGGTTTAGCCGACGGGATGAATGTTTTGGAAGCTGGTAGCGGGCCGGGATTTTTCACGGAAAAACTCTTAGAATTGCTGCCAAACAGTTCGGTGACAGCGGTAGAAATCGACCCGGTACTGCACGAAAAAGCAGTAGCATATTTGCAGGACAAAGGGGGCGATCGAGTAAATCACGTCCAAGCATCGGTTGCGGATACTGGTTTGGATGATAATACGTTTGACTTTGCGATCGCCCGTTTGCTGTTCGTTCACCTCCCAGAGCCCGTCGCCGCAGCTAGAGAAATATTCCGCATCTTGAAACCGGGCGGCAAACTGGTGATTATTGATAGCGACGCGGATTTGTTTTGGCTGACAAATCCACCTTTGTCAGTCGAGATTGTCAGGGAGAAATTCAAGCAGGTAATGGCATCGCGGGGCGGCAATTTATGCATCGGGCGAAATCTGTGCCGCATTCTCAAAGAAGCTGGGTTTTGTAGCGTTGATTTAGAAGCGGTTGTCAGCCACAGCGATTTAATGGGAATTGAAGCGTTTGAACCTTTGCTGGACTCCGGGCCCATTTTGCAGATGGTCAAACAAGGGCTGATTTCAGAGTCGGAAATAGCCAGCTATCTGGTTTCGCGGGATGAGTTTGTCGCTGCGGGCGATCGATCGATGATGAGTTTTTGGTTAATGGCTTGCGGGGAAAAAAGCAATAAAATTAAGACAGATATTTCACACAATATTGATGTCCCGTCGCAGCACAACCTCTAGCACTCTTGCTCAAATACCAGCTAACAAAGCAAACTTATCTAACAGTAAACCAGAAAAAATTCAGAATAAATTCTTCCCTCAACATTAGGTTCAATCTGCACGTATAGCTCTAGAATCATATCATATCCGCTAGCATCGTCGGTCGTAAAATCTAGTCAACAGCCAAAAATCACGGACGCTGCCACCGGAATTGATATAATTTATCTGCGTTTATCTGCGTTTATCTGCCCTCATCTGCGGTAAAAAAAAGAGAATGTATTAACCGCAGATGACAATGGATTGACGCAGATTAACGCCGAGGTCGAGAAAAGAGAGAGGAATAATTCCGATTCTAAAATATTTAATATAAAACCTATAAATTTTCATATTTCTGAGCTTAGTAACTTTACACCTACAAGTCTAATAAATCCTTGGAGCCGATCGCCCAAAGGTTGTTTGTGAGAGCCAATGGTTGTCTGTCACATTTTAGCTTAACCAATCAAGTCGTTAGCGAAGCCCTCGTAGGCGATCGCACTTTTGACAAACTCCTCAGCATTCAACCCACTTGGCGAACCCCATTAAGAAACTCTGTCCTTGCCTCAATCCTTGAAGGCATTAACACGCAGCGTACCAACAATTCTAAATCCAATTCCGGCAAAAACTCACTTCTTGAAACTTGCTCGTAATCATCCTCGCGCAGCCGATAGACAGCAAGCCGATTATTTTCCCAAAACCAAACTTCAGCAATGCGAAGTCGCAGATATTTAGCTAGTTTATTGGTGCTACCGCTAGTAATCGTTACTTCCACGGCTAAATCGGGATGCTCTTTTATGGAACCTATATAATAAGACTCGTCTGGTTCAAATGATACATCTCTTGCCCGGTTTCTGCGAGTTGCACTCCCTACAGGAAAGAATTCAATTCCGAGTTCAAAAAAGTATGCTTCCAGTAATATAGCGATCGCTTTTTTAAAGCTTTCATGTGCTTCGCCCACTGTCATAAACTCGATCCACCCATCAAGATAAGTTATCCGTAAACCCGGAGAGTCGGCCATCAAAGATTCGAGATCCTCAAATTGCTCCCAAGTATAATAACCGGGGAGAATCAATCGCTGTTCCGCAAGCGTACCTATTTCTTCTAAAATTTTTGCTGTCATAGGTATCACAATCCTATTTTAAATATTACTAGCCCCTACCCAGCACAAACCAGGCAGGGGCATTCACTCACATTCTAACTTAATGAACTAGCTCGATCGCCCTTTTAGTCAACGCCTCAGCAGTCAACCCATTAAACGCCATCAACTGACCAGCACTAGCAGTAGTTTCCCCCCGCTTCCAAGCGAAAGTATCCCGCTTGCAATTGCTGCGGAGCATCACAGGTTCTAACATCCCAGAAGCACCGCCTGTCACGCCAATTAAGGCATCTCCGCCAAACAATTCGGCAAATTTCTCATCGCTCAAAAAGCCGCCGTCAGCTTCCGAACAAGTATCCCAAGCAACATCGCTAGCACGATACAAACGCCGAGGATTCACAACAGAAACAATCCGCACTCCAATCCCTTCTGTTTCCAAAAATGCCGCTGCTTCAAACACTGGCATTAAAGTCATGTCGCCGACAACTGCAAACACAACTTTCTTGCTCCCCCCTTGATTCTGGGAAGCTTGCGGGGCATCGACTTCGTGCAGCACTATTGCACCGTCTTGCAAACCCTGGCGACTCTGTTCAAAAGTAGTGCGAATTGGCAGCGGTGACTTGCTCGCAGTAATCACAACTCCCTTATTTTTAGCAGTCAAAGCCCACTCGTAACAAGCTTGAATGCTGTTAGCATCCGGTGGAAACAAAGGAAACACATTTCCGTTCCGCATCATCGCCGCAAAATAAGCCTCAATTTCCGGCCGCTGGTGCGTCCAACCGTTGCGGCCTTGTTCCAATGCACCCGCTGTAAATAAGGTGACAGTTGCGGGAGTTGGACGACGCAATTCTGCCATTGCTTGGGTTACAGTTTGCCAAATTGGTAAACCGTTAATGGCAAAAGATTCGTAGGAACACCACAAACTCCGCGCTCCAAATAGCGATAAACCTACGGCTAAACCAGCGCAAGCATCTTCACTCAAAGGTTCATAAACTTGACCGTTTGGCGATTGATTGTACAGGTCATCTGTCGTCGGGTGAATAATCTTGAGAGCTTGGTTGATATTAGCAATTGCCGATGCTTCATTGCCGTCAGCATTAGTGACAAGAAAAGTACGATCGCGCTCGCCAACTTTCCCTACCAAACGTCCCATTGCTGTCGTCGAAATCTTCGGTTCTCCCCCAACGGCAAATTCTTCTAAAGGCAATTCGCCTAGATCGGGCAGCGGCAATGTAAACTCAGTAACAACTGTTTTCGCCGCCGGCCCGCCGCCCGCACGCTCGCAATTTTTCCGCACCAGATCCCAAGCGGCCGCAGTCAAAGCGCGCTCTTTTAAAGCACTGATAATGTGCGGTGCATCCAGCGTATCTTTCGGATAAAGGTTGTGAGATTTTGCTCCGCGCGCGTGGACGCCGGCACCTTTCAACTGTTTGATAATAAACGCAGTTAATTTGCCGCCGAGAGCAGATTTTGCCGCTTTGTCAACTCCTTGTAAAACAGCTTTGGTAAATGCCATCCGCTGTTCGAGCGAAAAAGCAGTGCTGTCAACATAATCTTCCGGTTGATTTTTATCGTCAAATTCCTTAGCATCAACTAAGATAACTTCTTCAAAACCGTTGCCTTGCCAATAAGCAATCATTTCAGCATTAGTTTTAGTCGAAACCATGCTGTGATGTTCCTGAGAATATCCGTTCCAAACCAACACAGGCAAAAAGTTAGTAACGCTGGGATAAGCAGTGTGGAAATGCGCCATGCTGCTCATCGGATAGGGTTCGCCCATGCCGCCGTCACCCATTGTGAAAGCAAACAGTTTTTCGCGGTGCAAAAGCGCTCCAGCCATTGCGAAATGCTGCCCTTGTCCGAGGGGGCCTGCAGGCGCTAAAAGGCCGGGAATGAAACCGGAAAGATGTCCTAACAAACCGTCTTTTTCTCGGAATTTATCGCGCACTTGCTGCACGTTGAAAATTCCCATATCCTCCAAAGATCGATCGAGAAACATGGCACTGTAAAAGCCGGGGGCGTGATGGCCGACTTCGGTGACAATGTTCTTGTGTCCCAGCATCACCAAAGCGGCATAAGCCTCAGCTTGGCTAGCAAAACCCCCTGGATGTCCCGATGCCTTGCTGGCGGTGACTTGCAGTGTCAGGTAGCGCAGCGCGTCTGCTCCCAGCATCGTTTGAAAGACGGCGACGGGATCGGCAGGATCGGCGATCGACTTGCTCCCCTCGGCGATCGCAGGTGCTTTCCCATAAGTATCAAAACCAGGGACTGTTTCAGAAAAATATTGAATGCCTTCGCAAAAAGCGGGCGTTGTTGACGTTGCCTGCGGGGTAGTTGCTGTCATGCTTGATACCGGAAAAATTTGAATTGGATTAATGTAAGAGTAATTTTATAGCTTCTGTGTTCCAAAAAATCATTAGTTCTATTATGTGAATGATAAATAAGTAAAATATCTCAATTTTTAAGCTAATAAATAAGTAGTTGTTTGAGAACCCCGACTTATGCAAAAAGTCGCGGTTCTGTGTTTACCCATTACTAATCCATCACAAATATCAAATCCCAGATCTAAAATTGTTCCAGCCGTTCCCGGACATCGATATAAAGCACAGTACCGCTTTCAGAAAGAGAAGGCACAGCCTTTTGATTCCCCAGCCAAACAAAAAAACTGCTAAGTGCAGGAGTCGGATCTTGATCGCGGCGCAGCGTGTAGATCAAACCTTCGCAAGGCCCATTAACACGGCTAGTCGTGCAAATCGCTTTCTGGTTATTTACAATACCCACAGTCACATAATTTAGCTGTTTATTGCGGTTATAATTCTCAAGGCGCTGAGTCACTTGTTGGCAGCGAGTTAGAGGATCGTAGCCCGAACTAGAAAAGAAATTAGAATTCCAGCGAATCCAAGGCTCCCTAAACCCTTGTGGGTTTTGATACACAGTAACTGGTTCCCCGGTCGAGGTATCGCACACAAATCCTCCATAACCCCGATTCGGTTGGTTTTTATCGAAGGCGTTGCTGAGAGAAAGATTGCTGAGAATATCAAAGCTGTTTCGCTTATTTTGTGATAGCAACTCCCTAAAAGCATCGATCGGGATTGCTGCATTCAACCCCGTTTTAATCTCCTCAATCTGACCGTTCCACTGACTCCTAATTGTGCCAACAGTATCCCCCTGGCCGTGAATTCCTACCACCCTGCCATCCGCATCAAATACAGGCCCGCCGCTCATCCCGCGCCTGGTTACAGCTTGGTAGCGCAGACGATACCCTGATGAGGCGCGGCCCAAGCGAGAAGAGATGATACCAGCAGTAAACTCAAGTTTTCGTTCAAATCCCGAAATGGGCAGCGGATAGCCAGAAACGTAAATAGCAGAACCCACAACAGCACGTTCTGACTCGCCCATTGGTGCTACTGGATACTGTTCTCGGCTCTGAAACTGTATCAAAGCCAAGTCTATATCCGTGTCATTTTTCGGTAGGCGCTGTATTCTAATCGCAGCATAATCCTTTTCCAAATGAGTGCGAATGCTGTATTTTTGAGCGAGGCTTGCCACCACATGATTAGCTGTCAGAACAGTGTAAATATTACCCTGTTTGGCAATAATTACTCCCGATCCACTAGCAAAAAAACCCAGCGTATTGTTGACTTCCACAGTTGTCAACGTCGCTAGCTGGGCAATTTCTTCGGCTGTTTTGGCACAGGCAGCATATTGTTGGCTGACAACCGCCGTCACTGTTAATGCACCTGTCAAGATGATTGTCAGCGCGTCAAACCGCAAACTCCACACATTCATCGATAACTCCCTAGATGAAACGAGGCGAACTGCAAATATATACTAATCGGAATTACCCAACTGAATGTAACCATTTTTTCCAATAATTCCGCTGTTGGTTCACTTCCATCTTCAAAAGCATAGACGCCAAAAGTTGGATCTCGATACTTGCCCCTACAGTTAATCCCAATCAAGAAACCTTTGGCATTAAAAATTGGGCCGCCACTCATACCGATTTTAACCTCATTTGTATAGCCCAATATAACCTTGAGGCAAAGATTTGGGTAGCAGCACCGAAACGAAGCCCGCGTCACCGCCAAAGCCCCAACCTCAGCAGCCGCAGGAAAGCCGACTGCCAACACTGGCTCAGACACCGCTCCGGGTTAAATCGTGAATGGTGCTATTTTATACTCGATCGCGCTGCGAAACTGAACGATCGCCCGATCGATATCGCCAAGCCGCCTCAGAACTCTTAGCAGTGGGTGGAGGAGGCTGTCGTCGTTGACAAGTCCGATCGCCACAACGCGCCAGTTAGTCAGCACCGTATAGGTTTGGCCCTGCTGCCGGACGATCGTCCCAGAACCAGAAGATATTCCCGTCGGGATGCGTACCGCTGTTTGACGCGCCAACTTTTCGACCTCAATCCTGGGAATTGGTGATGGGATGGAGGAAAATTTGCCAATCTTTAAGGCTGTCCGAACGGTGCGGAAAAGGGGGCAGTTGCGCCTCATCGGCAGTGTTTTCCCCTAGCTTTTCGCTGACATCAATGTAAGGAATTTTACTGGTTTCATCAAAAGACGGCATCCCGACATATCCTTGGCGCCAAGCCAACAAATTATACAAAGAGCCGATCGGGTCTTGGCCGGGTCTGAGGGTATAAATCAAATTTTGACACCGCCCATTGACTTGATTCGCCGTGCAGATGACGTTCTGGCCGTTCATCTGACCTGCAGTAATGTACTTAAGCATTCGTTGGCGGCGATAGATTTCGAGGCGTTGACTCACTAATTGGCACCGAGTTGCCGGATCGTAGCCAGAACCGGAGAAATAATCGGAAGTCCACTCAATCCAAGGCTCTACGGCACCTTTAGGGTTTTTGTACACCGTCACCGGCGCCCCGGTCGAGGTGTTACACCAAAATCCACTGTCCCCCTGTGCTCGCCTACCGTAACTCGGTCCAGAAGCAACCGACAGGCCGCTGAGGGCGATCGCAGTTGCCGCCAAAAATTTTGTCAATAATTGCTGTTTCATGATATTTTCACTCTTTATTTAGAGGATTCGGGACAAAAATCACCGAATGCTGAGATAACCCTCTTGACGCGCCTGTTCATTAAAGATCCGCTGACTTCGGAATAATATTATTCGCGACTTGACCAGAAACCAGCTTTTTTACGAAAACACTTCGCTGCAGCCCTTATGCCTGGTTAAAAAACCCGGTTTCTTCGCTCTTGATGCGTAAGTTTTGATATTGTTCGCGACTTACGTATTCCTTCTAACCGCGCTTTCGACGCCGTTCACAAACCGCGCCGAAGGCGAGCTTAAAATACGCGTGCCAATCTGAATTCTGTCCTCATTACTACTAATGAAACTCAGGCTTTTACCAACCGGAAAGAGGCTTTTCACCTCACACCTTGGAAGGGATCGAGTTGCAACGGTACATCACACCACTGAGAAGGTATTTGATATCACTTACGAGCTGAGTCGCCAGCTTGATCTGCTGAGACAGGTAAACCGCTGGGTTACACCCTTGAAGGGTCAAACCCCTCTTACCTGATATAACACTAAAATCCACGTATTAACAAGAACTCTTAACTTGTTTTCATCTCCGTACTGCGGGAAATACTTCTAAGTGAGTGTAATCAGGGTCTAAGTGCTTTCTACCACCAAAATTTACCCTCCATACACTGACGTTTAGTAAAGTATTAAAAACTATGAACCGTATCTGCAAACCGTTAGGATATTTAGGCGTTTGGTTAATTTTGATGGGCGGTAGCAGTTGTTCTAGCTCAGATGCAGCTACCTCAACCGAAAACCAGAGCCAACTCTCCCGAAGCGCCCATCAGTTTCAACAGCTACAGCTAACGGGAAATCAAATTGAGGCTCAATCGAGTCAATTAACGCAGCCTTCTAACTCTGTTGCCTCAGTTTTAGGTAGTGCTGCCCTCTCAGAAAATACTGCCACCGTTACGGTTTATAAGGTAGATAATTTGTGTCAAACTCTGAAGCCGGAAACAGTTACAGGTCCAGACAACCAGTTAATGTCATCGGCGGTTAATGAAGTGTTAAAGCAGCAGATTTTCGATAGTCTTGGTTTGGCTGGTTATCGCCTCAAGATCGATCGCGACCTCGGAATAGCTACCGTGGATCTGCGAGCCTCCGGAAATTCGCGGCAAAAATTGCAAAATCTGTCTAGTTGTCAAATGTTAGGTTTGTTCGGGGGCGTGCGCCAAACTTTAACCAGTTATGCTCCTTGGCAAATCAAAACTGTACGTTTTACAGAGCTTGGAGAGGATATTTTGAACACGGTTAAAGAATAAGCTATTAAAATTATTGGAGATGGGACTTACGCAATTCTCCCCTTAAAAACAAGGGTTGGGAGGGATTGAATAAACCTTCAAACCCTTTGAGGTTTTTTGATGCTGCTAAGTCCTGTGACCAAAAACCCGGTAATTCCTATGACACTACCTGACGGCCCCAAAAGCCCCCGCTTCGTGCAGCTAATTCAATGGATTGGCGATCCGCTGACATACCTGGATCTATCTGCCAAAAAGTACGGGGAGATTTTCACGACTCGATGGAGCAAGCTCAAACCATTCGTGATGATCCACAACCCGCAAGCCATCCAGGAAATGTTCAACAGCAAAGCTTTTGACGCTCCAGGCGAGATCAACGGTATTCTTAAACCCTTGCTGGGAGAACAATCCATGATTGTGATCTCTGGAGAAAAGCACAAACGCGATCGGCAATTATTAATGCCACCTTTTCATGGGGAACGGATGCGGAATTACGGCCAACTAATTTGCGATATCGCTCAAGATGTTGCCAGCAAATGGTTGGTCGATCGACCTTTTGTGGCCCGCAGCGCGATGCAGGAAGTCACCATGCGGGTAATCTTGCAGGCTGTCTTCGGTCTGGATGACGGGCCACGGTTGCAGCAACTGTCCCCGCTGCTGGCTGCGATTATCGATACGATCGGCTCTCCTTTGCGATCGAGTATGCTGTTTCTAGGCTGGATGCAGCAAGATTGGGGGCCTTGGAGTCCTTGGGGACGGATGAAACAGCAGCAGCGGAAAATTAACGAACTGATGGACGGCGAAATTGCAGAACGCAGACTGCAACCTGATGCCAACCGCACCGACATTCTCAGCTTAATGATGGCCGCGCGCGACGAAAACGGGCAACCAATGACCAATGAAGAATTGCGCGACGAGTTGATGACGCTGCTGTTTGCAGGCCACGAAACCACAGCAACTGCCCTAGCTTGGGCATTTTACTGGATTCACAGTTTGCCGTCGGTGCGCCAAAAGCTGCTGCAAGAATTGGACAGTTTGGGGGAAAATCCCGACCCGATGGAGATTTCCCGCTTGCCTTATCTGAGTGCAGTTTGTCAGGAAACGCTGCGAATTTACCCGGTGGGAATGCTGACGTTTCCGCGAGAAGTGATCACGCCCGTGGAACTGATGGGACATCAACTCGAACCGGGCACGGTTGTTTTCGCCTCGATTTATTTGACCCACAGACGGGAGGATTTGTATCCAGAACCGCTGCAATTTAAACCGGAACGGTTTTTGGAGAGGCAATTCTCGCCTTACGAGTATTTGCCCTTTGGAGGCGGCAGCCGCCGCTGTATCGGCTTGGCGCTGGCGCAGTTGGAGATGAAACTCGTGCTGGCAACAATTTTGCGCGATTTCGACCTCGTATTGGCCGAGAAAAAGCCCGTACAGGCCAAACGCCGGGGGGTAACTTTAGGGCCTGCCGGCGGCGTGCGGATGGCCCTGCTGGGGCGGCGGATGCGGCAGCAGAAGCCTGAACCTGTCGCTACTGGGGTTTAAAGTCGCAGCGGTTACAGCGGGCGATCGATCGAACTTTCAGCTTTGAGTGCAAACAATTTAGCGAGAATGTGCGATCGTCCGCCAATGCCCCGATTTTTTGTAGCACCCGCTACAGATAAATAGCTAGAATCCTTAACCTGTAAGCCTCCCCCCTCTCAATTTTCAAATTCTCAGTCTAAAATAATAGGAGCCTTGCAAACACAGCCTGAAAGCAAAAGTGGGTGATTGCAATAGTCCTCTTGATATCTCAAAAGCCTGCCTGCCATACTTTAAAAACATATGCATACCCTGTTATTCAGCAAGGTCGGAAGCGTGTTGGCATTGCCAGCAATCTTCCGGCCTCTTTATTTTTTGGGTTACTTGAGGCATTGGGGACAAGATGCAGAAGGCAAGGCAAAAATATAAATTCTCCCCCTGTCCTCATCTCCCCCTCTCCCCAATCTAGAGCTTCTGCCTCTAATTCCAATAGAATCCGACAGCAAGTTTAAGGAATCACTAAGGAATAATTAATAACTTGTTAAATTATCTCCTTCTGCCCTTCTCTCAATCTTCGGTTTTCAGAAATTCCGATACCGAGACCGACTTCGGGAGACTCTCCAGATCTTGAATTTCGCTTTCGTGGGCAAAAAACTCGACTTCTTTGTCGTCAATTTGGATCTGATAGCTAGCGGTAGCTGTCACAACCCGTCGCTTTTTTTTATCTTCTATTAAAACCCAACACACGACAGGCCTTACCCATCTCTCAACGTGCTGGCTTTGCTTCGTGCTCCCAAAGGCATACCAGCCTTTAGCTTCAATAATTTGAAGCACTTTAAAATCGTTATTTGCCATATATCTCTATCGCGTTAACTTCAGTATTGTTCTTAGATAAAAAGGCTAGCTTGCTAAGCAGGGTAAAGGTTTGAACATTCCCAGCCGCACTTGATAACCTGATTTTTTGTCAGGAGAAGCGGGTTGACAAGGCTTTGTCTGCGTTGTGGCCCGCAAAATGTAGTGCGAGCTTTTTGTACTCTCCCACAATTACCGTAAAGTATCTATACCGCATCCTCAAAAATTATTTTCGCATTAGCCTCAACAGCAGCTAAGTAGACCTTAGCTAGCTGCATCTAACTGGATGCCAACTGCTTCTAACGCCTGGTTGGTGAGAGCGATCGGCATACAATATTGTTAAGACTTTTTGCTGCAATCAACTATCATCTTTACCCGATGGGGTAAAACTTAACTAGAGGTTGCCGCTTTCAATTCTAAGCCTCGGCGCGCCTAATTCCTAATTAATTGTATGGTGGAGTTGATAATTGCCAAACCGTCGATCGCACTCAACAGCCGTGTCTAACTCTTCGATTACCATCACCGTTAAACTGTTCGCCGCCTTCGGTGAAGCCTACGGCGTTTCGGAACTTACATTAGAACTTCCTCCCGAAACCCCAGTGTCTCAAGTGCTCGAAAACTCGATCGCCCAATATCCTCAATTAGAACAATGGCGTGATCGTACCCGCTTCGGCCTCAACCTAGAATTCGTCTCCCCCGACACCATCCTCCAAGACGGCGACGAAGTTGTGCTCATCCCTCCCGTCAGTGGCGGGTAGCCTAAGTTGGTTAATCTGAAATGTTGCACCATTCTCAATAAGCTTTTTATAAACAGGCAAGATGCCTGTTCCACAAAGAATTTTTTTGTGGAACAGGCATCTTGCCTGTTCTTGAGAATGGTGCAACATCTCAGTTAATCAAAAATTCGAGGTTTTGTAGTTGTGTTCGATCGCACGACTGCCCAATTGTGATCCCAAAAAAGATTTATTAAGTTTTGTAACAATTCTGTCGCCAAATCATCCTTGAGCTCGATCGGGCTCGCGTGCGGGCCTGAAAATCTGGATTCCCAGCCAGATCCTTAAAACAAGTCAAATCCTTGTGGAGTGGGCGTCCCGCCCGCCCAAATATCAAAGTTAAATACAACACTGTTTAACTCAAAAGTAACTAAAAAATCAATCCCGACTAAAAGAATCGGGTATGGTTGACGGGGTAAATTGACCGTGTTAATCTTGCACAAGACTAAGAAAACATCGCAAAACTAGAGAGTTGAGCTATGACCCAGGCGACCAGAACCCAATCCACAGCAGCAACCTTCACAGCCCTTAAATGTAAAGAATGCGGTGAAGAGTACGAACTCCAAGCCAAGCACGTCTGCGATTGCTGTTTTGGCCCGCTTGAAGTCAAGTACGACTACGACGCCATCCGCCGCACCGTCACTCGCCAAACCATCGAAGCCGGCCCCAACTCGATCTGGCGCTACCGCGCATTTTTACCAGTCGCTACAGATAACGTCATCGATGTCGGCACTGGGATGACTCCTCTATTAAAATCCCACCGCTTGGCGCGCCGCCTCGGTCTAAAAAATCTTTATATTAAAAACGATGCCGTCAATATGCCCACTCTCAGCTTTAAAGACAGAGTGGTGTCAGTCGCCCTCAGCAGAGCGAGAGAATTGGGTTTCACAACGGTATCCTGTGCCAGCACCGGCAATTTAGCTAACTCTACGGCTGCGATCGCCGCCCACGCCGGACTCGACTGCGTAGTGTTCATCCCCTCCGACTTAGAAGCAGGCAAAGTCCTCGGCACTCTGATTTACAATCCAACTGTCATGGCAGTTCACGGCAACTACGACCAAGTTAACCGCCTGTGTTGCGAAGTCGCCAATACACATGGCTGGGGATTTGTCAATATCAACTTGCGTCCCTACTATTCCGAAGGCTCAAAAACCCTCGGTTACGAAGTTGCCGAACAGCTAGGCTGGCAATTGCCGGATCACATCGTCGCTCCCCTCGCCTCCGGCTCTTTGTTCACAAAGATTTACAAAGGCTTTAATGAATTCATCGAAGTCGGTTTAGTGGATGAAAAGAAAGTCAGATTCAGCGGTGCCCAAGCTGACGGCTGTTCCCCCATCGCCCAAGCATTCCGCGAAGGTCGCGATTTCGTCAAACCGGTGAAACCGAATACAATTGCTAAGTCGATCGCAATCGGCAATCCAGCCGACGGTATGTACGCCTTGGAAATCGCCCGCAAAACCAACGGCAACATTGAATCCGTCAGCGACACCGAAATCATCGAAGGCATGAAACTGCTAGCAGAAACCGAAGGCATCTTCACAGAAACTGCCGGTGGCACGACAATCGCAGTCTTGAAGAAACTTGTAGAAGCAGGTAAAATCAATCCCGATGAAACCACCGTCGCTTACATCACCGGTAACGGTTTGAAAACGCAAGAAGCAGTTCAAGGCTACATCGGCGAACCCATCACCCTCGAACCGAAACTAGAAGCGTTCGAACGCGCCCTAGAACGCGCCCGCACCCTCGAACGCTTAGAATGGCAACAAGTTTCGGTTTAATAAATAGTCATTAGTCATCAGTCATTAGTCATTAGTTATTAGTTATTAAGCTGTTGACTACTGACTGAGGACTAATGATTAATAGTCAGCAGTCATTAGTCATTAGTTATTAGTTATTAAGCTGCTGACTACTGACTAAGGACTACTGACTAAGGACTACTGACTACTGACTACTGACTACTGACTACTGACTACTGACTACTGACTACTGACTACTGACTACTGACTACT
>NZ_JAUBTF010000067.1:0-34414 GCF_036702355.1 Microcoleus sp. D3_18_C4 | reverse complement strand
TTTTTGAGTAATCTTGCTGAGGGAAGTTGCAGATTATTTGCTATGCTTTGATTAGACATCAATAATTTATGGCGCAAATTAGTGTCAATGAAAAGAGTTATGAGGTTGAAAACTTTCTTCGCTGCGGTGTTGGCGATCGTCCTGTTCACTCTCTACTTAACTCCTCCTGTGATGGCCGCGAATCCAGAGGATGTGACTCACCTATTAAAGGATAATTGGTGCGTCAGTTTTTTGTGGAAACAGTGCGATTTGAGCGCAGTCGATTTGCGGGGAGCTAATCTCCAAGAAGCCAATTTGTCCGGCGCTAATTTGTCCGGCGCTAATTTGTCCGGTGCTAACTTAAAAGATGCGGATCTTTCTGACGCAGATCTCACCGGCGCTAATTTAGCAAATGCTGAGATTTTAGGCACGGATCTCAGTCGAGCCAATTTGACCGAAGCTAATTTCAACGGCACGAAGTTGTGGGATGCGAATCTGACTTTGGCCAATCTGAGCCGCGCCAATTTACAGGATGCTAATGTCTTAGATTCTCGACTTTGGGGAAGCAATCTTACCCAAGCTAATTTAACGGATGCGACGCTGCACGGTGCTGACTTGCAATATGCTAATTTGGCAGACACTAATTTAACAGGTGCTGACTTGCACAGCTTCTTTTTCCGAGGTTCCAAACAAGTCACAAATTTGAGCAATGCTAATTTAGAAGGCGCTACTTTAACGGGAGCAAATTTCAGAGGTGCGGTGCTGGCAGGGGCAATAATGCCGGACGGGTCTATTAATGAAGAAAGTGGCTTTAATTTACAGTAGAGTAAAATTAAAGTCTGCTTGAATAATTTCAACAACAGGCTTTCGGGCTGATTTCGCAGTCAATGAATTATCTGGTGTAGCTGCGCCCGTTGCCAACAGCTTGTTGAGGATGCTGTCAAGATATCAATTTAACCAGGGTGCGATCGACCTTTTAACTCCCAAGCTGCGCCCGTTGTCAACAGCTTGTTGAGGATGCTGTCAAGATATCAATTTAAACCAGGGTGCGATCGACTTTTTAACTCCCAACCCGTAAATATCGCTAAAATCTTAAATTTAAAACAGAACCTGCGCGCATCTGTTACAATTTTCAACAAAGCTAGAACAGCCCCGAACCTGAAGTCACCTGCCTAGGGATACAAGCCCCCCACAGGAGTCGTGAATAGCAAAAATATTAGATATTTAGTTTAAACTCTCAGATTCATCTGTAGAGCCTCTCTAAAATCTAAAATCGATGGGCGGTGGAGTCAATCTAAAATCTAAAATCTAAAATCTAAAATCGATGGGCTGTGGAGTCAATCTAAAATCTAAAATCTAAAATCTTCTAAAATCGATGGGCTGTGGAGTCAATCTAAAATCTAAAATCTAAAATCTTCTAAAATCGACTGATGGAAACCCTGCAAACTCAACTTTACGAACTCGCACAATTTGCTAATAATTTAGTAAATACTCAACTGACAAACCTCAGTTTAGTCAGCGTCGGAGTTATTTTTCTGGCAGGGTTGCTAACGAGCTTAACGCCCTGTATGCTTTCAATGTTGCCGATCACGATCGGCTACATCGGCGGATACGAAGCAAAAAGCCGCCTGCAAGCCGCCGCCCAGTCGGCGTGGTTTTCCCTCGGATTAGCCACCACCCTTGCGGGTTTAGGTATTGTAGCATCATTTGCCGGACAAGTTTACGGCAAAATTGGCCTGGGTTTGCCGATTCTTGTCAGCATTATTGCTATTCTAATGGGGCTCAATTTACTCGAAGCTTTACCCTTACAAATGCCGTCTTTCGACGCTGTGGGGTGGGTGCCGAAAGATTTGCCTGCGGGCGTGCGGTCGTACTTATTGGGCTTAACTTTTGGTTTAGTAGCGTCTCCCTGCAGCACGCCGGTTTTAGCTACACTCTTAGCTTGGGTTTCCAAAACGGGAGATACAGTTTTAGGTGGTGTGTTGCTGCTGTTTTATGCTGCTGGCTACGTCGCTCCGCTGATTATAGCAGGTACTTTCACTGCTAGCATTAAAAAGTTGTTAGAATTACGTCGGTGGTCGAGTTGGATTACGCCTGTTAGCGGCGTTTTGCTAGTAGGATTTGGCGTTTTCTCTCTGCTTTCCCGAATCCTTCCCGCTTAATTTTAGTAGTAAGGACTTCAGTCTTTATTTAAAGATATAGCAATCTCTCCTGAATGCGTGAATTAAGTTTTTTTTAACGAACCGCGAAGACGCGAAGAACACGAAGGAAGAAAGAAAAGAGAAAGAATCCAAAATTGATGGAGACTTTTTAACTAAAAATAATAATATTTTGTTCATCTTTTGTTATTCTATCCTCTTCCCTCTTCCCTCTTCCTTCTTCCTTCTTCCCTCTTCCTTCTTCCTTCTTCCTTCTTCCTTCTTCCTTCATAATTACCAATGACATCAAAAGAAGTATTTCTATCAAAACTCTCAAACTGGGCGACTGCCCCTCAAAGGTTTTTCAAGCGAGAAATCTTGCCGGTGCTAGCAGATTTGCGGCTGGCAATTATCTTGCTGCTGACGATCGCATTTTTCAGCATTTCCGGCACCGTCATCGAACAAGGCCAATCAGTACCCTTTTACCAATCCAACTATCCAGAACACCCCGCTTTGTTCGGCTTCCTAACTTGGAAAGTTGTACTAATTGCAGGACTAGACCACGTATACCGCACTTGGTGGTTTTTGTCAATCCTAATTTTGTTCGGCAGCAGCTTAACAGCTTGTACATTTACTCGACAATTTCCCGCATTAAAAGCCGCCCGCCGCTGGAAATTTTATGAAGAACCAAAGCAGTTTGAAAAATTAGCTCTCAGTGCGGAATTAGAAACAGTTGCTTTAAGTTCGTTAGAACCACTTTTGCAGCAAAAAAACTACCGCATATTTCGAGAAGGCGAAAAAGTTTATGCTCGCAAGGGAATAATTGGTAAAATCGGCCCGATTATTGTTCACGCCAGTATGCTAATTATTTTAGCTGGGTCGATGTGGGGCGCGATGACGGGATTTCTAGGCCAAGAAATGGTTCCCAGCGGCGAAACATTTCAGGTGCAGAATATCCTGGATGCGGGACCTTGGGCCCGGCCGCAAATACCGAAGGATTGGTCGATGCGAGTTAATCGGTTCTGGATTGATTATACTCCAGAAGGCGGAATCGATCAATTTTACTCGGATCTGTCAGTTTTGGACAAAACAGGCCAAGAGGTCGATCGCAAAACCATTCACGTTAACGAGCCCCTCAGATATCGGGGAGTCACTTTTTATCAAGCAGATTGGGCAATAGCCGCCGTGCGAGTTCGCCTTAATAAAAGCCCAGTTTTACAATTGCCAATGGCTCAGTTAGACACCCAAGGTAAAGGTCGAATTTGGGGTGCTTGGATTCCGACCAAACCAGATTTGAGTGCTGGAGTTTCTCTGCTAGCAAAGGACTTGCAAGGCACGATGTTAGTGTACGGTACGGATGGCAAATTGTTAACTACAGTTCGCGCAGGCACGGCGGTGGAAGTTAACGGAGTGATGCTGACAATTGACGAAGTTGTAGGCAGTACGGGATTGCAAATTAAGGCTGATCCGGGTATTCCGATCGTTTATACTGGCTTCGGGTTGCTGATGCTTAGCGTGCTGATGAGCTATCTGTCTCACTCGCAGATTTGGGCTTTGGAAAAAAACGGCAAACTATACGTCGGCGGGCGCACTAATCGCGCTCAGGTGAGTTTTGAAAGAGAAGTTGTGGAGATTTTGGACAAGTTGGCAGAATCGAAACAAGAGGAAGAAAAGAGCGAAATAGCGCAGACTTCTGTTGCAAGTCAAAGCTAACCGTCGGGTGCGCCTAGCGCACCTTACACCAACGATAAATATCCAAAAGATTAGTTGAGATTGTAGGGGGCGCGTTGCCAAATATGTCGAGGTTGTTAATGTGAACCTGAAAAAAAGCAGAAAACCACTATTTCACGTTCGGATTTTTCAAATTTCCAGTAATCAAAATTACTATAGCAATCCTAAATCATTTGTGAATTTCTTACTCCCTCCCCTTAGCAAGGGGAGGGTTGGGGTGGGGTAAAAAATTTATGACTCCTGCAAGGATTGCTATATATACGGAGTTTTGGTTTCAAAATCCAAACGCTGAAACGCCAGTAAACCGGTACTCTCCGGTGGGTGACAACTCGACCCATGCCCAGTTTACACCCTACAAACTACCAGATTTTAAGCGTTTGAACGGCTTTTTGACTACGTTGAGAGGGCTGCCTTGACGCACCCTACAATTACTTGCTAATTTTATTAACAATCCTATTTCTTAAAACTATTGTGGGGTGCGCTTCGACGCCGCCCCACAATTAAATCTCAATGCCACAACAGCTTAATACCCGCCCTACTTCTCGTGCCGCACCTCAATCACGGTGTGGACGTTCCCCCGCGGCGAAAAATCGCCTTTAATCGTCGCTTCCAGCGGCGCGCAAGCTGCCACAAAATCGTCTAAAATTTGATTGATCGATTCTTCGTGAGAAATGTAGCGATCGCGATAACTGTTGACGTACAGTTTCAGCGCCTTTAACTCTACCACCCGCTCGTCTGGCACGTAAGTAACGTGAATTGTCGCAAAATCTGGATAGCCAGAAAATGGACACTTGCAAGTAAACTCCGGCAATGTAATGTTAATCGAGTAGCGCCGCCCGACTCGCGGATTCGGAAAAGTAATTAACTCCCCTTCCAAAATCTGGCGTTCGCCGTATTTCATTTCTTCGGTGCTTGACTTTTGCGACATAGTTTGTTCCGGTGCGTAGTTGTTCATAGCCATTGACTAAAAACTTGTAACATTAAATTAAATTGACCTTCAATATCTGTAACAAATATCTTGACGAATTGTGTTGCGATCGATCTAATTGCAAATACTCTCAGGCTAAACTAAAACAAGTTCACCCTCGCCATCTACAATTATGCAAAATACTACCTTATCTGACAATACTTCCCCTGAAAACTCAAATAGTTACTCTCCATCGGTACCAATTTCCCTCTATCGAGAAGTCACGGCAGAGCTGCAAGCAGCCCAAGCGATGGTGGACTCCCTCAAAACCCACAATCAGCAATTAGTCCAACAAAATCAACAACTGCGGCGAGAAGTAGAAACAGTAGTTCAAGTATCCCAACAGTTACAGCAAGTAGTCAACTCGGCTCAGAGCATCACCCAGACAGGGATGCCTCAAATGCCGTCAGTCAAATTCAATTTCAGCGTTGAACCTCCGCCCCCACCACCTGTAACCTCGCAGATGAACTCTGCCGTACCTCAACCACCTCAGACAGTAGCTTTCCCCTTCCCACTACCGGAACCGGAGCCAACAGCCGTCTCAATGCCGCAGCCACTTCCCGAAAAATTATTTACAGAGGTGCCGGAAACTCCTTACCGTGTGCGATCTCAACTCAAAAAAACCTCAGACTTAAGTGGATTGTGGTTGGCGATCGCGATTTTTCTGATTGTGATTGCAGCTTTTGGTGCAGGTTATTTAGTTGTCCGCCCTTTATTAATGAAAAAGTAAATTCCAACAAGAATCCCACGGTTCGATCCGTGGGATTTTAAACAAAACCTAGCATAAATTGTTCAAAGTTACGCTAATTGGCCATCATCCTCTGGCGGCACTCGTTTCTACTGAACGAGGGGCATACTGCTCTTCACAAGCAGAACCTACAATGCCCACCCCTGGATCGAAACCGCGCGTGAACTCAGTGAGTTTTACCTGTTTAGCTTCCAAAGCTGTCTGTAGCACCTTCATGGCTCGGTGAGGGTCGCCGGCTCCGCAGAAAAATAAGTCTGCAGCAAAATAACCGTGTTCAGGCCAAGTATGGATTGCTATATGAGACTCTGCCAAAGTAGCAGTAGCTGTCACTCCGTGAGGACTAAACTGGTGTACGCACAAATCGATGAGAGTAGCTCCTCCGGCTTCGATCGCATCGAGAATAGCGCGGCGGATACGTTCAGGATCGTTGAGCAGGTCTCCAGGAGACTGCCAAGCATCAGCGACCAGATGGGTTCCCAATTGTTTCATTCTGCGGGGTTTTACCTCTATTGATTTTTAAGTCTCAAACCTTTTAACGTTAGCACGGTGTCAAAAATTTTGCAAGTATGTTTCACAAAGTAAAGATGAAGATTAGGAGGATGGAGCCCTAAGTCGTAATTTTTGGGGTTTGGGATTGGGGCTGGCGATCGCGCGTCAACTTGGGGAACTGCACAGCTATCGCCCTGACTGCCTATGCTGGAGACTTTAATCAGAAACAAGCTCTTGCTGCGGGGTTTCAACATCATGTTGTAAAACCTGTCCAAGCGAATTAGTTAGTCAAAGAATGCTGAAATTGCCTCTGAGATTGCATCGCTGAGTCCTAATTTTAATAGATTGTCAATAGATTGTCGATCGCAGACAATCTATTAAACCCGCCCTGCACAACCAATAACTGACTTCTGATTCCTGACTCCTGAATTCTTTATTGTCAAAAGTTTTGAGTTTTAAATTAAAGATTATTTAACTTAAAACTCAAAACCATTTTCTCTTAATCAACTTATCAATCCCGGCTGTGAGTAGCTCCATTCGGCAAAATCGCCCCGCCCAAAGCTGCCTCATTCAAATTATCAACATTCAAGCTCGCCCCAATCAAATTAGCCTCTGACAAATTAGTTCCTGTCAAATTCGCCCCTGTTAGAGAACTTAGCAGCAAACCCGCTCCCGACAAATTGGCGTGACTCAAATTTGCCCCCCGCAAATCCGCTTCCAGCAAGCTAGCACCTGCCAAATTTGCACCGCTCAAGTTAGCTCCCCGCAAAGAAGCTTTGTTCAAATTCGCAGCCCTCAAATCAGCATTGTGCAGAATCAAACCATTTAAATTAGCTTTACTTAAATTAGCTCCCTGCAAGTCCGCACCGCTCAAATTAGAGCCATTTAGATTTGCCGATTGCAAGTCAGCACCGCTCAAGTCAGCACCGCTCAAATTAGCAGCGCTAATAGAAGCCTCCCGCAGACTTGCTTCGCTCAAAGAAGCCCCAACCAAATTGACGCCGCTGAGATTTCCGCGATTGAGATAAGCCCGAGTTAAAGTTGCTCCGCTCAGGTTCGCCCCGGTCAAATCTACCTCGGTGAGAATCGCTCTCGTCAGATTTGCTCTGCTTAAATCAACCCCGCTCATAATTGCTCGGCTCAGCGTCGCCCCGCTCAAATTAGCCTCAGTTAGTTTTGAGCCACTTAGCAAACAAGCTCCTACTAAACTCGCTCCAGTCATAACTGCTTTGCTCAAGTCAGCCTGAGACAGTATTGCTCCGCTGAGATTGGCCCCGCTAAAATCTGCGGAGATGGCTACAGTTCCAGTTAAACTAGAACTCCCGAGGTTAGCTTCAATTAATTTCGCCTTAGACAAATTAGCCCCGCTCAAGTCGGCGGCGTTTAAATTAGCTCCAATCAGTTTACTTCTAATTAAGTTGGCACCTTTCAAATTAGCGCTGCTCAAATTTGTTCGACTGAGATTAGCTTCACTCAAATGAGCCGCAATGAGGTTAGTCCCTCGAAAATCTCGTTCCCCGTTTCTATGTCTAGTTAAAAGTTCATCGGCACTTAAAAGCTCAGTGAAATTCATAAAAAAATTGAGTGAGTTTCCTTAATTTCTCGATGTTCTATGTTGTGTGAAAGTTTGTACTATCGTGTTTGCCAGTCAGTTTTTTAAACTAATACTGCCACATTAACAATTGTCAAAACTGCTTGATTCCTACCATCACCCTGCTCTCATAGTTATAATTTACGAAAATAAACCGGGTTCTGGTATAATCTGAGGTTTGCTAGCGCGGAAGTTATGAAAAAACCGCGTTTCTCGCCACCTGTAAGTCCTGTAAGTATTATTTTGCTAGTAATTAGTTGGCGGTTGATATTAGTTGTTAATGGTTAGTTGGATTTATACTAACTGCTAACCACTACATATTACCTCCTAACTCTTTACCAAAATACCGAGAAGTTGTTGATCGATCTTGTCAAGGTCGATCGAATATTGGCGGTATTGCTGGCGGCATCCGCGCCGTCTTCTGACCCGAAAATTTGCCAGTACAGGCGATCGAATTTATGAGTGCAATCAATAAAGAAGATATCGGAGCTTCAACCCCTAATGCCTTCTAAATAAGTGCTTTCTACCTTCGAGGAACCCGGACGGCAGCGCCAGGCCAGCTCAGCTAGTGTCACCTCCCCCCACTGTGCTCCGTGCCAGTGAAAACCCACAGGAAGGCTGTTTCCCTCGGAGTGCTGAGCGAGTCGCCGGCGAAGCAAGCAATACGCTGTGCTGAGCCTGAGATTGCGCGAAAAAATGGCTCGCGAGTCGTTCCCCTATTCTCGCGCTGCTGTGCTTGCTGTTAATGTTTTCTCGATCCATGAGCGCTTGCGGTTCTAATTTACAGAACACTCGACACCAGACGCGCTCCCGGACATAAAAGCTGTTCCTGGGCTTCTCAAATGCTTCTCTGAGGCATTCCCAGAAAAACTGTATTCATGCCGCAGGTCTTGCCAACAGCAATTGGGCTGCTACAGCCAAGCAATGACCAGCCTAAGTCTGGCGGGAAAGCGACGACAATATTATTCTAATAGTTGCCGACCACTGCATGCCGTACTCGGCGCGCGGGACTGGCTACTTCACCTGTATAAGTTGCTGAAATTAGCTACCCATAATTAAAGATAGTCGCTCTTTGACTAACTGGGCAATATCTGTGGTAATTTAGGTCATTAAATTTGATAATACTGCGGGGTTTAAAATCTAGCAGTAGTGAGTGCTACAGACTAAAAAACCGCTGCGGATTTCTGCTGTAAAAATTCAGGGAGCCGATCGATCCACTGGTGGAAAGCCCACCTTGCCAATCAAAATTAAACTTTTGACAGGTGGCTTTTTGAAGTTTCCAGAACAAAACAAAAGCCGGCTTTCAGAGAAAAAGCCGACTTTTGAGATAATTTTACCGACGAAGCGTAAAACCGCTAGCTCGCCGCCGTTGGTTGGATCACTTTCCACCATCCGAGTGCGCGAGTGCGACTACCCTGCAGAAAGTAGAAACAATACCCAAACAAAGTCTGAATTATTAAACCCGACGGTGGCCGGTAACGCCCTGATTGGGATCGTAAATATCAGCCGTAGTATCAACGCCCGGAGTCCCAGGAGCGCCGTAATCAGCCCGAGCACTATCGACGCTGGGATTATAGTCGTAGGTGTTCCAATGCTGAATGCCTCCACGGCTCAGAATGGTTTCAGCTCTAGCGACTTCTGCTTCGCTGCCGTCAACCAGTACCAAGTAATCTCCTCTCGCCACGCGATCGTTGTATGCTCTAGCTTCCTCTTCGGGAATTCCCATACCGACTAAAGCTCCGATCAAGCCACCTGCTGCCGCACCCAAAGCCGTACCGGCGAGTGTAGTGGCGATCGCCGTAGCTGAGGCTCCTGCCAGCATAATCGGCCCGATTCCCGGAATTGCCACTAGGCCCAGACCTACCAACAAGCCTGTCAAGCCGCCCAAAGTACCACCTGTGAGTGCGCCCTTTGTGGCCCCTTCGTCGGATTTGTTGTCCGCGCTGTCGTGCACGTCAATGCCTGCGATGTCCCCTTTAGAGTCAGCATCCTTAGCGATGACCGAAACCCGATTCATGTCGAAACCGGCAGTTCTCAGTTCTCCCAGTGCGTGTTCCGTCTCCCGGCGGGTTGAAAATACTCCGACGGCGCGCTTCTGGCGGCCCGAAGCTCTGCGACCAGTGTCTGCAGGCACATCGTAAATACCCCAATCCTGAATGCCCCGCACGCTCATAATTCCTTCGGCTGTGGCAAGTTCAGCATCTGTTCCTTCTACGAATACCAAATATTCTCCGCGCGAGACGCGATCGTTATAAGCTTTAGCTTTGTCTTCGGGAACTCCCAAACCGACCAAACCGCCGACCAAACCGCCTGCTGCTGCCCCAATCGCGCCTCCGACTACAGTATCTGCCAGCAGAGTGGCGATCGCACCCCCCGCCATCACCGGGCCAACTCCCGGAATCGCTAGCGCTCCAATGCTTCCGAGTAAACCAATTAAACCGCCCGTCACGACTCCCGCTGTCGCCCCTGCTTTGGCGCCACCACCGACTTTCTCATCGGTACTCTTACCAGCGCTAGCGCCCGCAATTTCGCTGTTATCTAGCTTTTCCCCAACTACCGAAACTTTATTCATCGGAAACCCGGTACTTTGCAGTTCCATCAGGGCTAGTTCCGTATCTCGGTAATTAGAAAATGCTCCTACAGCTCGCTTGTGTTGACCTAAAGCCATTTTTTTTCTCCTGGAAAATATACTACTTTTACACAACCACAGAATTTATGCTCTGCCATCAATCACATTTAGTCATTTTTTCCCAACAAATTTCATCGGTCGCTGGGAATAACTTCCCGCTCTATCTTCAGGTTGGTTTCTAACTAATTCTCCGGGATGGGAAATCGGAAATTGGGAAGGGGAAGTTGCAGGTATTGCGTGAGTTTTGAATGCGTGAATTTAAAATTCAATTTAAACTCTTTCACTTAAAACCCAGCTCTCCCTAGAGAGTCACCTAAGTGTTGCAATCCGCTCCGCAAGGAATCTTACAATGCCAAACTTTACCCTCTTCCCTCAGACTTCTCTCCTAGATAACTACATCCTTCTCCCTTGTGTCCCTCGGACTTCTTCCTTGTAATTTATTGATTGCTGCTAGGCGATGCAGGTGCAGCGGGGGCGACAACAGCCGTAACATTCACATCTTTGACACCCTTAATCTCTTTAGCTAGCGGCTCAATTTTAGCTAAATCAGCTTGATTGGGAACTGTGCCACCTACGGTGACAAGCCCATCTTTTGCGTCAACAGTTAGCTGACCTTTAGTGATGTTTACTTCTAACTTTGAGCGCACTTCACTTTGAAGGTCGCCATCGGCTCTTATGGCATCGCCACCCGTCACATTGTTGCGCTGTTCTCTGGCCCTGATATCAGAATTTGCTTGGTTTTGGCGAATCTGGCTAGTGGCGTCACCCTGAGTTTTTTGAACTGTCTCGGCTGGGGGCGGGCTAGTGGTATTTCCTGTGGCAGAATTAGGAGAATCAGCGCTAGTTTTAGCTCCTTCGCTGCAAGCAGCAGCTCCAAATAATAGGAGGCCGCTCAGGATAATTGGTGTTAGTTTGTTCATAATATATTAATACCCTCCGGGTAAGCTTTCGATGAGGCTGACTTGGTTGAGCCAGATGGGAGCCAGATGGAGCAAGACAGCATCTTTGTTTATGCTTTCTGATTTTTGCTTTCGGCGATTTAAAAATCCTTATATCAAATATATAAATTTGAGCAAGTATCTACATCGCTCCACGGGTGTAAAATTAATCTATGTCGTTAGATAGAGTACAAAAAATACAATAAGGTATTAAGTCAAATTTAGCTTAATAGAGTTTTGGCCAAATTATTACTCAAAAACCCGGTTGATGGCGACCTTTTTTGTTGCCAAAGCCACTATTTTCCTAAACACCGAGTTGCCAAGCGTAAGTTTTATTAATAAATTCGATTGCCACTTCCAACTCATTTTTATTTTTTCCCTGTAACTTCTGACTTATTCCCTCAACATTTATCAGTTAAATATGTTAAATCTCCTCAACTACTCATTGTAAAAGTTCCTGCTTCAAAACAAACGAAAAGAGTCGAGAAATTTTTGAGCATTTTCTGGTTCTGAGTTAGTGGCAACCAGCCCATAAACGCGCGTTTCCACCAAATAAACTTGACCTACACCTACAGGTTCAGTGGGAGAAAGTGGCTGAAACTCAAATTCTTTTCCCGGATAGCCTCCGAGGGAAATATCCCGCACTTGCAAGACTTTAGCATTCGCTGCCACGACAAAAAAATCAACGGCATTATTTAAAGTAATTCTGATATTATTGATATTATTGTTCCTCAGCCGAAAATCTAGGTCAAAGTATTGAAGCAAATAAGTTTCTTTGTTTTTTAATTTCGATCGGTATGTATGAGCAATAATTTGATTTGAAAAAATTTCGGAATTAATTTTGGGATTTGCCGGCATATCGATCGCAAACTGACCCATCGCTGAGCAAAATGGCTGCCACTCTGGCGTCTGAATGGCTGTCCGCAGCGGGGCTGGTTGAGATGCAGCGGGACGGGCAAACTTGACAGGGTATGAAAGTAATGTAGCAGTAACTAGAAGTAAATACAGAAATTTCATTTGGGTAAAAATTATATATGCCCGATCGATCTGCGCTAGCCTAGAAATATATCCGCAAAGGGGGGATTTATGCTGAATATTATATTTACTCAACGGCGAGGCAACTCTCAAGGACGCTCTAAAATCACTAAAACCAATAAAACCAATATACTCGCTGCTGTAAATACTTGGCTGGCTGTGTGTCTCCTGGCTGCGGTCACAGGTTGTGCAAACAGCCCCAACAGCAAGGCACTCGAAGAATCATTAGCCGCCGATCCGAAATTAAAACAAAATCCAGTAGTTTTCTCTTCCCCGCCACCAGCGACAGCTATTGAGACAAACTCTACCGCCAAACTTCCTCCCGATTTCCCGACAGAGATTCCACTCTATCCTAATGCTGAGTTAATCGAAGTTGCTGGGCAAACTGATCCGTCGCCAAAAAATGTGCGGCTGCGCTGGGAAAGCACAGATCCTGTTAATTCGGTTCAGAACTTTTACTCTACAGAGTTTGGGCGTCGCAACTGGGAAATAGTCAGCCGCCCCACCGCCGAGGGACAAGGTTCTTTGGTAGCAACGCGAGATAATTTGCGGGTAACTGTGTCGCTTTCTCCTACTCGGAAAGTAGGAGGTTTTACAGAATTTGCGATCGACTACAGCAAAGACAGCCCAGAAATTGCCACCAGTCCCCAACCTAACAATTCCGAGTCTAGCGCATCTCCAACCGCTTCACCAAATTCATCTAATTCAGAGGGAACTACTCCAACACCATCCGCGTCGCCAAAATCAGCAAACGTTAGCCAACTAGACACCCAAATTCCTCAACAGTTGCGGCAGTATGTGGCTGATTTAAGTCAGTTGGAAGTGCTAAAAGTGCGAGGGACAGAAAATGCTAATTTAGAAACAGCCAGCACTTTGCCCAAACCCAACAAAATTGTCACTCGCCGCGAATACGCCCGCTGGTTAGTAGCAGCTAACAATCAGATTTATGCTAGCCGTCAAGCCAAACAAATTAGATTAGCAGTAGACTCTAGCGAACCAGCCTTTTCTGATATACCCAAAACAGACCCGGATTTTTCAGCAATTCAAGGTTTAGCAGAAGCCGGTGTAATTCCGAGTTCGCTTTCGGGAGAAACTAAAGATGTGAAATTTCGCCCGGATGCACCTTTAACTCGCGAAACAATGATTCTCTGGAAAGTGCCTTTAGATAGTCGTCAAGTTTTACCCACAGCTAACATTGACGGAGTGAAAGAAAAGTGGGGCTTTCAAGATGCTTCTAAGATTGATTCCCAGGCGTCGCGGGCAGTTTTAGCTGATTTTAACAATGGAGATTTGGCGAATATTCGCCGCGTTTTTGGTTTTACTACTCTGTTTCAGCCGAAGAAATCCGTGACTCGCGCCGAAGCTGCTGCTAGTTTGTGGTATTTTGGCGTTCAAGATCAGGGATTGTCTGCTAAAGATGCCCTGGAAGCCAAGTCTCAACCTGCTGAGTAGATTTCTGTGAGGTGGTTAAAAGTTTTGAACACAGCATCTACTTACCAATACGCAGGAAACCGGGTTTTTTCTCTGTAAGCAAACCCGGTTTCTGCGTCCAAGACTGACGAAATTGTACCAATTTTTGATAAATCGGCGTGCGATCGCCCGCCACAAAAATTGCAGCTTGAGTTTCTAGGATTTCTATGAATATGGCTTACCCAGAAACCGACTTGTATCTACGAAAATGCCCAGTACAACGCGAGGCATATCCGGTGAAAAGCCTTGTTTCTTTAATTCCTTCTTTAATTTTTTTGTGGGACTTTTCGTAAAAAAAATTACATATTATAAATCGGCTTTCCTGTCCTTGCGGCCTACCCTAGGGGATAGATTTTTTTGCTTTAATCTTAATTTCTGTATGCTGCCATACAACCGCTGCATTTGGCTGGCGGGCAAATTTTCTACATATTTTAACTAGCACTTTGTTCAAAACTCTCAGTAGGATTCCGGATGCGGTAGCGGCCTTAACGATAAATGAAAAACAGTGTTCGAGCTCTTGGAGAGCATTTTTTAATGTACGATATTACCTTATTTACCCCGCAAGACATGGCTAAATGCAGCTTAGTCCTGCGCCACTTAGGTAGAAATACTGCTAGTATGGAAGCCAGCAGCCAGAAGATTGTTAACTATATTTACCGACATTTTTGCAATTCGCAAACTGGAGAAAATTCCTGTGCCTTAGTGCGTTTGTTCAAAACTCATCCCTACGGGGAATTAGAAGACTCCTTGCAACAATCCGCCCGCCGCTTGATGAAGGGAAATTCACCCACCGCCGACATGAAATGTTTGACTCTGCTAGCAGCCGCAGGCCCTGAACCGCAGTGGAATTCTCGGCACACAGCAGCAGAAAATACAGCTATTCCATTAGTTAGCACAAAATTAGTGGCTCAAATGCCGGCGATTTCCGAAATAATCAGGCAGTTCGGTTTAGACATTCCTACATTCCTCGGAATTGAGCGAAAAAGGTTCCTGCAATTAGAGCCCGCAGTATTAAATATTTTTCACGTATCAGAGGCAAAAGGCAGCCCCTTTATTCCTGAGCAAAATTCCTTAATTATCCCCTACCAAGTCAAGTCTGTCTTAGGATTTGGGGGACTTCTGCCGTCAGGAAGTGTGTTTGCGGTAGTGATGTTCCTGAAAGTTAAAATTCCCCACAACACTGCTGAAATGTTTAAAGATTTGGCACTTAGTGTCAAAACAGCATTGTCCATGCCCGACAAAAAAAGTGTTTTTGAGTATTCAGAAACTCCTACA
This sequence comes from Microcoleus sp. D3_18_C4, assembly GCF_036702355.1. Lineage (NCBI taxonomy): Bacteria > Bacillati > Cyanobacteriota > Cyanophyceae > Oscillatoriales > Microcoleaceae > Microcoleus > Microcoleus sp. D3_18_C4. Next base: position 19,424 of record NZ_JAUBTF010000067.1, on the reverse strand, counting down.
AGCTTTGTTACAAATAACAATATTTACGAAACCCAATTACTTGAATATCAAGTGGCTAATCTGATGCAATTGCTGGACTTTTCCGAACAAGAAATGCTCAGACAAGCCACTCGCTTGCAACAGACTATTGACAATTTACAGTGCGAACTAGCCGAATACAAAAATAAGGAACAAGCTTTGAAAGTAAGCGAAAGTTCATTTACAGGCATCCTCAATATTCCCAAAGATGCTATTTTTCGCGCAGAAGATCAAGGAATTCAGCGTTTTAATCCAGGGGAAGAACAGATTTAAACCAAGCTCTGTGTTTAGCAAACCGGTTTATCCAAGAAACCAAGTTATTGCGGTGTTTGTTGAGTAAATTTTGTTTTTACAGGAAGGAGTGCGAGCATCCGGCTTGCTGTATATACATCTAAGTAAGTCGGTAGAAAAAAATCAAGGTAAATAAAGTAATGTTAATATCCGTTTCCCAAAATAATACTACAATGATGCTGAGAGCGTGAGAAATATTTTATGCACGTAAACTACCAAGAAAGAATTGATTTAACCTCAGAGGAGTTAAAAATAATTTTGTCGCAGCGCCGTGAACTATAATTAATCGACCAAAAATTCCGATACCGAGATTGATTAAAGGCTGAAGATAGCTAAAGCCTTACAGATGTAGTGAAGTTAAATAAATTTTTAATAAAATTGAAAAAAGTCAAAAGTAAGAAAGCTTTCAGTAAAAACAAGTTTTTTTACTTTTGGCTTTTGACTTTTGACTTTTAGCACATCCAGTATTCAACTCAAAACTCTTAAGGTGCTGCTGCCGCCCTGCGGTTGGCAACACTCAGGTTAGCCTGATATTCTGCCGCTTTTTGCTGAGCCTTTTGATAGTTAGGGCTGGTTGACGGTACGGCTCTCATGAGCTTAACCGCTTGCTGCCACTGGCTTGCTACTGCGATCCACTCATTTTGAGACTGAGCCGTCTGGGCCGAAATTGCTGCCTTCTGAGCTGTGTTAACGGCTTCTCTCCAAGAGTCAGGCTTAGGCGCGGCGGCTTTTGGTGCAGGAGAAGCTGGAGCTGGGCTTGCTGGTGCTGCAGCAGTGGGAGCGGGTTTTGGTGCAGGGGAGGCTGCCTGTGGGGTGCCCGGAGAGGCGGCGGTCGAGGATGCAGCGGCTTTAGACGCGGGAGATGCGGGTTTCGGGGAGGGGGAAGTAGCTACGGGGGCGATGGGTTCTGGGTTCGAGTCGCCGAAGGGGAAAGTTTTAGTAAAGAAAAGCCCTGCGATCGCCGCCAGAGGTACTAAGATACCCACAGGTATTACCCATTTGGGAAATTGTTTTTTCGGAGGCGGGGCTTGATCTTCGTCTTCGTCTTCGTCTTCCTCGTCGTCATCTCGATCGAATTCTCCTTCTTGATAATAGTCTTCGCCTTCGGGCTCGACATCATCTAAACCTACAGAGTCGTCAGGCATTCCACTATCCAAGGGGTAAGGCATTGAATCTGCGGGCATCAGATCAATTTCATCTTCCCACGTAGGCTCACCGTCACCTGTTCGACGCCCGTAAACCTTTACAGTGTGAATTGATTCAAGTCCCAGCTTCGTCATGCCGGTGCGGATGAAATCGACCAATACCATTTGATCCGGTACTTTGTCTGCCTCCAGAATTATGTGGAGGCAGCCGTTGTCCCGCGTCACATCGGCGTTGATGCCTTTGGGTTTGAGTGTACGGTTGATGCTAGATGCGATCGCTTTTGGATCGCCTTGCTTGAGCAGTTCCCGCGGGTTCTGTTGTGTCATGGGTAGCGCTCTTTTTTTGGGGGGGGTGGAGAGCCGGCAAATAATATTAACCGATCGGCATTCGGCGGACAATATTTATTTACCACATTAACTTCTACTTTGGCATTCTAAGAGTATTTCTAGTATCTATTGACCTTTTGCCCCGCGATCGGGCATCAAGCACATAGCCGAAGAAAGAAATTTGTTATAAAAATTTACAGTAAAGCGCCGCTCCTGTGCTCTGTCGCGCATCAGCGAAACAAGCTAGAAAGTTCTATAACTTTGGTTTGCAGGGTTGAGATTTCTTCTCGGCCCCGTTTTAAAGAAGCTTCTAACTCTAGGAGCAAAGGCAAACTTTTTTGCAGTTTTTCTAAGCTGGCATTCTTGACTTCTTGCCGAAAATAGTATACTCGTTTCGGATTGCCGAGATCTAGAGCTTGAGCAATTTTATCATCGCGATCGCCCGCTTGGATCATCGCCTTTACCCACAGCCAAATCCGAAACTTACCAGTCAAGCCAGCGACAATCCTCAAACCCGGCTCGCTGCGGCCAGTTAAGCCTGCCAGTAAATCCAAAGCGGCGGAGGTATTGCCCTCGCGAATCGCATCGGCTAGCTGGAAGGTATTTTGGGCGTGACAGTGTACCAGTGCTGCCACTTCCTCCGGGTTCAGAGGTTGGCTGCGGTTGCCCGCAAACAGTCGCAATTTTTCCAGTTCGCTGTATAGCCCACGGGTATCGCTGCCAATGGATTCGGCCAAAAGTTCGATCGCTGTCGCTGTCAATTTTACGTTCATTTCGCCCGCGACTTGGCGCACCCGCTGGGCTAATTCTTTCTCATTCCAAGGCGGAATCGGTGAAAATTCCCGCACTTGGGCGGCGGACTGGGAAATTAACTTGGTAGATTTGAGCCGGCTGTCGGGTTTTTTGACGGATGTTAGCAGCAGCACGGTGGTGTCGGGAATCACCGGCAGCGTCCGTTCAAATTGTGCTAACAGTTCTGGAGAACACTGCTGCGTTACAGTCGTATTTGCCAGCCAGACAAAACGGCTGCCGGTACCGAAGGGGGGCGTTAAGGCTCGATCGAGCCCTTCGACCACAGCTCCGGCGGAATCGGCAATAATCTTGTCATAGTTAAAACTAGCCCAGTTGGGGTCGAGGACTGTTTGGCGCAAACTTGTCACAGCCTGCGCGATCGCAAAGTCGTCTTCCCCCCAAAACAGGTAAATTTGCATGAAAAACGCTCAGTAGCCCAAAAAATCAGAGTTGCAGGTTCCGCAAGTCCAACATATCCTGAATAGGGCTGTTGGAAGCCCGCACCATAATATAAAATTTGGTGTGGGAGTTTGTCACCGCGAGGAAATCAAGATTGGATGATACTTATCAAGCTTACGTAAATCGGGTGGCGCGAATGACGCTGCTGGACTCCTACAAGTCCCAGGTGGAACACATTCAGGAATCTCCAAAATTTAAGCCGGACGAAGCTGGCCGGAGAGCTCCTGTACCTTTTCCGGGTTATTCGGTGATTACGCCGCCTGCTGGGGAAGATGCAGAAAATGCTGCACTTTATAGTAATTTGCACTCGATCCAACAACGGCTATTGCAGGAAATAGCGGACGGTGCGATCGTGGCACTGCCTCCTGATACCTTCCATTTAACCGTAGCCGATTTGATTTGGAGCAGCGCTTTTCGAGATGCCTCTGATAAAAATCCCGAATTTGAGGAGCAACTGCGCTCGCGCATGGCCGATCGTTTTGCCGCCTGCAAACCCTTGGCGGGCGGCGCTCCCATTCGCTGGACAGTGCTGGGGTTGATGGTGATGACTAGAGCTGTGGGTGTTTGTTTAGCACCGACGGACGAAAACTCTTACAAGCAAATTCTGGAGTTTCGCCGATCGATCTATCAAAATCCCGATTTAATGGCTTTGGGAATTGAACAGCAATATCATTTTACGGCCCACATTACTCTGGCTTATTTTGGGGACATCGGGCCGAACCTTGACCGCGATCGCTTGTGCGCTTTGCTGTCAGAGTTGAACGAGCAATGGCTGGACACGCCGCAAGAACAGTCCGTACACCGAGTGGAACTGCGGAAGTTTGACGACATGACCACCTATCTCCGACAACCGGAATGGCCTGTTTTTGAGTTTTAACGAAGGCAGAGGGAAGAGGGAAGAGAAAAGAAGGAAGAGGGAAGAGGGAAGAAGGAAGAGGGAAGAAGGAAGAAGGAAGATTTTTTCCCATCTCCCACTCTCCCCATCTCCCACTCTCCCACTCTCCCCATCTCCCACTCTCTCGCCCCCTCTCCCCCTCTCCCCTGTGACAACAGTCAGGATATTGCCTATTAAATGCTTTAATTATTTTTGTTTGACAGTAAAGTCAAGGAAAAAATTTATGAAAAACCAGGAAAAATCAGTAATTCTGGTTTTTTACTTTTTGCTTAAAAAGTGAGAGTACACGTTGTTGGTATAGGTTTAGATGGAGCTGCTGGGCTGAGCGAATCGGCGCGGCAGGTTGTAGAAATGGCTGCTCTGCTAATAGGGAGCGAGATCCATTTGAGCTATTTTCCCCAGCACGACGGAGAGCGCTGGGCGTTGGAAGATTTGACCGAAGCAATTCTGGAAATTCGGCGCTGGTGGGGGACCCAAGCCGAATTAGAACCCTCTGCGGGGACGGTGGAACACCGTGATCGACCGATCGTAATTTTAGTGGCCGGCGACCCGCTGTTCTACGGCTGGGGAAAGTTGTTAATTGCCCAATTGCCGCCAGAAAAATTAACTTTTCACGCCCATGTCAGTTCTGTGCAGTTGGCTTTTAATCGCTTGAGAATCCCTTGGCAAGATGCTCATTGTGTAGGCTCTCAAGGACGCTATTTTGAGGAGCTGACGGCGAAGCTGAAGCTCGGTGTGGAGAAGATTGCGGTGCTGGCGGACGAAGCTCACACTCCTGCTGTACTGGCAAGTTTGGTGAAAGCTCTAGATTTGCCGACACGCTATAAGTTTTGGGTTTGCGAAAATTTGGGGGCGGCCGAGGAACGGGTAAGCCGCAAGTCTCTGGAAGCTTTGCTGGGAGAGTCTTTTGCACCGCTGAGCGTGGTTGTGATGCTGCGGGAGTCTCCGCCGAGGGCAGAACCTTTGGATTTGGAAAAGTTGCCTTTGTTGGGAATACCGGATGCAGCTTTTATCGGTTGTGGCGACAAGCCGGGTTTGACGGTTGAACGGGAAGTGCGGGTGTTGGTGCTGGGACAATTGGCTTTGCAACCGGGACAAGTTGTCTGGGATGTGGGTGCTGGTAATGGTTCTGTGTCGATCGAAATTGCTCGTTTATTCCCGCAATCTGAGGTTTACGCGATCGAACAAACAGTTTCTGGTACTTCTGCGATCGAGTTCAACTATGGCCGTTTTGGGCTGCAAAATGTGTTTTCGATTAACGGAACCGCCCCGGAAATCTTGCACCGCTTGCGTCCTCCGCACCGGATTTTTATTGGCGGTAGTGGCGGAGGGTTGACTAAAATTTTGGGCGTTTGCGCGCTGCGGCTGCTCCCTGGAGGCTCGCTCGTGTTGGCTTTGGATGCTTTTGAGGATATTGCTACTGTTTTGAGCTGGATGGGCGATCGGGTGCGCCGGGAACCGCACTGGAGTTACCGAATCATGCAAGTGCAGTTATCGCGTTCTGTGGCTGGGGGGAATTCAACTCGTTTTGATGCGCTGCGGCCGGTTTCGATTGTGACGATCGATCGACACTTGAATTAATGTCTGAATTTTAACCGCTGATTTAAGCTGATTAGCGCTGATTAACGCTGATTTGAGTTAGGAATAGTAAGGTTGCGGTTGCTAGTAGCAATAAAATGCCGGCTGCACCTGCTAGCGGTTTCGCTGCTATTCCTGTAATCCATTCTGGTACGGTAGAAGTAGGTTTAATTGCGCCTTCTGTATCTACGGTAGTTATACCCCAAATCCAAGCTGCGTGAATGCCGATCGCCAATCCCAAACTGCCATTGTCGGCGATGCGAGCTAATGTTAAAACCATTCCCATCAGCCACAATCCGGGCAGTTGCGGTAGAGTTTCTTTGGCGGCCCAAATTAGGTGGGCGATCGCAAAAATGAAACTGGCGATCGCTGCTGCTATTAGCATTGAGTAATCTTGCTGGAGGATTGTTTGCAAGCAGCCGCGAAAGATTAACTCTTCTGTCGCGCTAATCCACACTCCTAATAACAGAGTCAGCAGACTAGCAGGGTTAAAAATTAAAGCCCAAGGATTAATTTTTTTTTCGCCTGTTTCGGTGGATATTTCCCCGATTTGTAGCTCGATCCAGCCTGCACTTAATTGCAGACCGAATAAAATTACTAAGCTGATTATTCCTAGTCCTAATCCCCGCATTAATGACATCAAAACTGCTGGTTGCCCATCCCAACCCCAGTTAACAAAAGATGTGTTTTCGATCCAACTTGTCGCCCATAAAATGAAGGGGACAATCACGTAGAGGGAAGCTAGTAAAGGTAGTTTTTTGTTTCCTAGGGGTTGGGGCGGATGCCATTTGAGGGCGATCGCCAGCACAATCGCTGCGGGAAGCCACACAACAATCCAAGTTGAGAAAAACAAGATTATTTTGACAATTGCTGGTATTGACGGCGACAGCAGCCGCAGGTTGTTTATGCTATTCCACATTTAAGGGGTTGCAACTCTAATACTGTTGACTGTTGGCTGTTGGCTGTTGGCTGTTAATGGTTAACTAATGACTAATGACTAATAACTAATGACTACCGATCGAGCTTGCGCTGAATTTGCCTCAAAGACTGGTACATTTCGGGCAAGCGGTTGTAGACGGCTGCGGCTTTGAGAAATAGTTTGTGGGGAATTGCTGGCACCCCAGTCACGATCGCCCCTGCTGCAACATCGCTGTGAATTCCGGCTTTAGCAGTGGCGATCGCCCCATCTCCGATTTTGGCTTGATTAGCAATTCCCACTTGACCAGCCAAAATTACATTGTTGCCAATTTTTACTCCGCCAGCCATGCCAACGTGAGCGGCAAAAGCACAATTTTTCCCTACTTGACAGCCATGACCTACGTGTACTAAATTGTCGATTTTTGTATTCTGGCCGATGCGGGTTTCTCCGACAGCGGGCCTGTCGATCGTGCTGTTGCAACCAACCTCAACGCCCTCTTCTAATACAGTGCAGCCAGACTGCTCCATTTTCACCCATCCTGTGGCTGTCGGCACGAACCCAAAACCTTCGGAACCAATCGCCGCACCGCTGTGAATCACGCAATTTGCCCCGATGCGAGTACGTTCGTGGATGACACAGTTAGCGTGTAAAACAGTGCCTTCGCCTATTTCCGCATCTGGGTAAATTACGACATTTGGGTGAATGCAAACGTTGCTGCCAATTTTGACTTTTGCTTGAATAACGACGTGGGGGCCGATATAGACATTTTCACCAATTTCTGCTGAGGGGTGAACGACGGCTGAGGGATAAATTTCGGATGCTGGGCGAAACGGTTGATAGAAAATGGCGATCGTTTCAGCAAACAGCAATCGCGGATCTGCTGCGGCAATCCAAGCAATGTTGCGATCGTCACATTGAGCTTGGAGACTTTCATCTAACGGTAAAATTAAAGCCGAAGCATTTGTAGTGGCTGTATGAACGGCAAATTTAGCACCTTCTATATAACTGATTGTGCCCGATGCAGCTTCATCAACAGGGGCCGCGCCTGTAATTTCTGGATCGGTAGCAACCGACGCTGTGAGGGTGCGACTGGTGGCTAAGTTAAGTTTTTGTACTATTTCGCTAAACTTCATCTATAAAAATTTGTTGTTAGCACAGATGGATCATAGTTAAAATTACCAGCTTTGGAGCACGATCTGAGCAGTTGCCATTTAAAAAACAAAAACCCCGACTTCTTCAAGAAATCGGGGTTGTAGCGCTCGATTATTTTTGGCAATTATTGTACAGAAACTGCATCTACGTCAACGGTGCTGCCTTTGGCTTCAGAAGGGCTGCCGGTGGCTTCAGATGCTGAGGCTGTGTCTGTTTGGCGGGATTTAAAGTAGTCGATCGCCATTTGCGAAACTTCGGAAATCAGCAAGACTGCGATCGCCACATCGTCAATTTGTCCGACGACGGGGAGAAAGTCTGGGGCAATGTCGATCGGGCTTACCAGATATGCCAGCGTTCCCAGAATGATCCACCAGCGGTATTTGGGGTTGCGGAGGGTGTCGCGGTACCAGTTGTAAACAGATTGTATAGAAAAGTTCATGGGGTTGTCCTCTACTTATATTTTTAATCTTGACAAATTGTCGCTCGAAATGCTTGTGGAGATATCCCCCCTAGGGTTGGCAAGAGAATTCTACCTGGGAGTATTGGGAATTGGGGAGGGAGAAGTTGTCAAGCTGTGTTGAAAGGGCGGGGACTCTTGGCAATGCCCCTACAGAAACCTGACAGATGAAAGGCGATAATGAATCTGCGTTTATCTGCGTTTATCTGCGGTTTAAAAAAACATTCATATTGTGGACGGTAGATTCGGAATCTATTACTTTTATATCGTGATTAAAGCAAGTTACTTAGATTGGGATTTTTTAACCGCAGATGTCAGCAGATAAACACAGATGAACGCTGATGGGATTCATCTGCGTTTATCTGCTGTTTAAACACATCTTCATATCTCTCACTTACGAATTTTGAAAGATCCATTTTTGGTCGCCGATCGCAATTTCGCAGCCATTTGGCAGCCAAAAAGGCTCGTTAGCAGCCAGCCTCTGGCCCCCTACAAAAGTGCCGTTGGAACTGCCGCTATCGACAAGCTGATACCGCTGTTTGCCAATTTCGTCAGTGGCCCGGCGGATTTGAGCGTGGTAGCGCGAACTTTGCGGATCTTGTAATACTAAAGTGTTGGTTGGTTCGCGTCCAATTGTAAAGGGATTGGCTGTTAGGGCGATCGCCTCTCCAGAAAGTTTGTAGATTAAATATGCGGTTGTTTTGCGATCGCTGCTTGCGAGTACGGTTGGTGCAAGTTGGGGAGGATTTCTCCCTGCTGGGAGACTGTTTTGAGCAAGTTGTTGTGTTAGTTGTTGTAAATCGCGATCGAACCCTGCTGCTGTGTCGGAAGCTGGAAGACTCGCAGGAGAATTACCTGAAATTAAGTTTAACTGCTGTACGGGAGATTGAGGAACAATCGGACGGCCTGCTTCGGCAATTCTCATTTGCAGGGCGGCGGCATTTTCTGCTTCCTGTCGGGCACTCATTCCCTCAACTTGGCGAATAACTCCATTAGTTTCGGGAAAGCTGACATCGCCAATTCGCACGTCTTCTAAGTTAAAACCGAGAGTATAAAAATCTTGGACGCGATCGAGCAAATTTTGGCGCAGCAACAGCCGTCCTTGACTGATAAGCTGTTGTAGGGGTATTTGCCCGATCGCTAATCCCATACAATCTTTTACTGCACTTGCTAAAGCACCTATAGGATCGGACAATTCCAAAGCTACTCGTTTCGGATCTATAACTTGATAAATAACAGTCAGGGTGGCATCAATTAAAAATCGATCCTTAGACAAAAAATCTCCGTGCGACTGCACCTCCAAATTGCGGAGTTTGGTGTCTACGAGGACAATTTGAGACTGTTCCAGCAGGGGAAGGGCAAAGCTGAAATGCCGCCCGGATTTCAGGGTACGCACGGCGCGGCCGTTTTTGACCAACACACCCGTGTAACCCGCCCCTATAAAGTCCATGCTAAAGCCGGCCCAGCGTTCGGGTGTGACGGTTTGAATCAGGGGAGAAGCGTTGTTCATGGGAGGGAGTTGAGGGAGGTTCGATTCTATTTTTAGGGTAACAAATTGCTGGGGGTGAGCGATCGGGCGGTGTGCCGGTTTCGCAACCTCTATTCTATACTTCTGGACTCCCCGCGATTCAGGCCGGACTCGATCGAGTTTGCACCCCAGCAATCCACCTTCTGTTCCTACTGCATTCCCACTTTTGCCATCACCCGCCGGGAAGCAATATTTTCAGATTTAGAAAGCGCTACAATGCGATCGAGTCCGAGAGTTTGAAACCCGTATTCTAAGATAGCAAACGCTGTTTCAGTTGCTCAACTCATGCCCCCAGCTTATATCTATTTGTACGCACTTAATCACGAGTCTTAAAGTGCATACATTCGCCAACAATCTTGAAATTATCTGCGGTTTCCCCATCAATCAAAGATTTATGCAATAAATCTAGTGGGTCGATCGCCCTTTTGATTTACCGCACCAAAAAAGCCGCACACTCAACATGAGAAGTCTGAGGAAAGAAATCCGCCGGCTGCACTCGCGCTAACTTATAATCCCCATTTTCGCACAAAATCTTGAGGTCGCGAGCCAAAGTAGCAGGCTTGCAGCTAACATAAACAATGCGATTTGGTTTGATTTCCTTGATAGCTTCCAAAACCGCGCGATCACAACCTTTCCTCGGCGGATCTAACAGCACAATATCCGGTGTCAATCCCAAGGAAGGCAGCAAACTCTCTACAGTTCCCGCTTGAAAATCGACATTTCTCACGTCATTTAACTCAGCATTTAATTGGGCTTGTTCGATCGCCGCCGATTGCACTTCTAAACCAATGGCTATTTTTACTTGTTTTGCCAAGGGTAAAGTAAAAGTACCAATGCCGCAGTAAGCGTCAACCAAAACCTCGTTTCCTTGCAAATTCAATTCGCCTACCATCACCTCTAACAACGCTTCAGCCGCCTCTGTATTAACCTGGAAAAAAGTATCAGCCCTTAGCTGAAATTTCAAACCAGCAAAACTTTCTCGCAGATAAGAACGACCCGCAAGGCAACGAGTTTCGACACCAAAAATTACATTAGTTTGAGCGGGATTTATATTCAAACAAACACCTGCCAGTTGAGGATATTGTTTCAGCCACTCTGATGCTTGCTCTTCGAGTCCCGGCAAGTCTCCAGTGCGAACTATTAAAGTTAGCAGCATCTCCCCGGTGCGCCGTCCGATTCGCAAGGACAAGTGACGCAATTCTCCTGTATGTTTCTTTTCGTCGTAGACTTGCCAATCCCGCCAGTGGATGTCTTCTTTGACTTCTTTTAACAAAGGATTGAGGCGCGGATCTTGCACCGGACACTGATTGAGATTGACTAATTTGTGGGTGCTTTTTTGATAGTAACCTGCTTGGACTTGACCTGTTGCAGATATTGCCATGGGATAAGTCGCTTTGTTGCGGTATCCCAAAAATTGAGGAAATCCCTCGATTTTTCCAGTTAAAATTTCATCAACTTGCGGATTGCTAAATCCGCCAATCCGTTCTAAGGCTTGAATGATTTGATTTTGCTTGGCTGCAAGCTGATATTGATAATCTACGTGCTGCCACTGACAGCCACCGCACTTGTCAGCGACAATGCAGTTAGCTCGAATGCGGTGTTCGGAGGCTTCCAGAAGTGTGTCCAGCTTGCCTGTAGCATAGGTGGATTTGACTTGCACGAGGCGGACAAGGACTCGATCGCCCGTCACGGTATCGGGCACAAACACTACTAACTCACCAAAACGACCAACTCCGTCGCCGGTGTCTGTCAAGTCGGTAATCTCTATCTCAATCAGTTGACCTTGCTGGCAAGGGTTTGCCAATTTCGTCGAGTTTGGGGTGGGGAATTTAGATTTGGTCACAAGTAGTCATGGTAGGATTTAATATGGTAATGCAATATCGCTCTCTCTTTCCTGAGATAAGTCGTAGCGAAGCGGGGCGTAAGCCATCGCACTCAAGCTCAATTGCAGGCGGTCTTCCTGCTGCTGAACGTCTTGCTGCTAAAGCCAAGCTTCAACCGGGGAGTCAAGCTTGTCGCGAGTTGCCTCGATCCCGTCGGTGCGATCGGCTGTTGGGGCGATGTAGCAAAAACTCGTTAAACAGTCAAAGTGTCTGCCGACATCCAAACTCTCACTCGCAGTTTTTGAGTTTTTCCCGCAGTACCCTGGAACACAAGGAAACTGGCTTGAATATCAAGCATAACGCTTGGGGAGATTTACCCTCTACTTCTAGGATTTATAAATGTTAGGAGCAAGGCGAGTCGGCGAACCAAGAATCCCGTCGCCAACAGATGGGAATGTTTATTAATGTTATCCTCAAATTTGAATAACAATGAGCGTAGTTAGCCAATTAATTCTCCAAGCCGACGACGAACTTCGCTATCCCAGTACCGGCGAACTTCAAAGCATCAAAGATTTTTTTAAAACCGGAGAACAGCGGGTGCGTATTGCTACGGCGCTGTCTGACAGTGAGAAAAAAATTGTTGAAGAAGCTAGCAAAAAACTCTGGAAAAAACGCCCTGACTTTATCTCCCCCGGAGGTAATGCTTACGGTCAACGCGAACGGGCTTTGTGTCTGCGCGACTACGGCTGGTACTTGCGCCTGATTACCTACGGTATCTTGGCGGGTGACAAGGAGCCGATCGAAAGCATCGGTTTGATTGGCGTTCGGGAAATGTATAATTCTCTGGGCGTTCCTGTTCCTGGCATGGTCGAAGCTATCCGCTGTTTGAAGGAAGCTTCTTTGGCTTTGCTCAATCAGGAGGATGCTAAGGAAGCAGCTCCTTATTTTGATTATATCGCTCAAGCAATGTCTTAATTGCTTTGGTGATTGCTTTCATCAATGTAGCGGAGCATTCGCGGGTGATTTTTGGGGTGATTTTATCTCGCAATTGCTCGCAAATGTTTCGCTTCTGTTTTGGGAAAGGAAATCTGCCTAATTTCTGCTAGGAAGCAATGCTGTTTAAGCTTTCCCAGATGTTGAGTTCGTCTTGTCTTTCCATGCACATTTGAATTAAAAAGTCAAGTGTTTTTGGGAGAGATTGTTTTTTGAATTTCCGGCTGTCGTAGTGAATGGATGTTTTGAGCTGCGAGAGTTCTCCAAGGCTGGGGCAGGTTTGGATATGATGAGCGATCGCATTTTGCCATTCTTCCAGCTTCCGGTAGCTGAGAAATTGTCCGCCTCTGTCCCGCCGATGCACGAAAACCACGAAAGCCCAGGATTCGATTCGCTTAATTTGATTTTGGCTGATTTTGAGCAGTTGGGCGATCGACCTGACGGTGATGCGGAGCTTTTTCGAGGGTTGGATGCGGCGAAACAGTGGTGTCATGGCTGTCTATTTAGCTTGTTTCAACATTGTAACACAATATTTTTAAGTTGCAAACTTAAAAATTACACTAGAAAGTCAGGCGTGATAGCTTAGCTTTATGCAGATAGGTGATGACTGATGGTTGTAGCAGAAGCTAGGCGAGAAAAAGAATACTTGAGACGGAGATTTACTGATACCGGGCTGCGGCGGTTGGGTAAATTCCTGCGATCATGGCGGGAAGCTAGGGGGTGGAGCGTTCACGAACTGAGCGAAAAGACCAAGCAGCATGAGGCTCAATTTTATAATCTAGGGGGAGAGCCTTTGCCGAAAGTCTTGGGGGTCAGCATTGCAGGCATTTCGAGAATCGAAAATGGCTATTACAACAAGCCTGCACCCGATCTTTTGTGGCTGTTCCTCGATGTTCTCGAACCAGTTCACCCGGTTGAAAAGCGGTTGGTTACTCTAGAAGACTTACTTTTGATCGGAACTGAATTTTGGAACCCAAACGTCGAGGCGTAGGATTGACTTAATAGTAGTTAAATTGGATCTGTAAAATGCCCGGATTTCTTGACTTTAAGGCTGTCGTCGATCAGGAAAAACTGCGCCCTGTGCGATTTACGGATACGGGACGCGGTAGATTGGGCAAACTTCTGAAAGCAGCTAGAGAGATTCGGGGCTGGTCAATTATTGAAACAGAAATGGTCACAAAAGAATACGAGGCCGCTCTGTTTCGGACAGCAGGAGATCCTGTACCAAAAGATGTCGGTATTAGTAATGCTACTGTTAGTCGCTACGAACGCGGGAAGTTAGAAAGTTTGGATTGACGCTCGCTCTCTCTGTTATGCTTTGTCCTCAAGCCGATCGACCCGGTGACAGGAGAGGCCCTGGAACCGACAAATGCTTTATATATCGCGTGCGAACATCCCCCATACAACGATGCGAAGCTCTATGACTAGATTATTTGCAGATAGGTAATGTCAGAACTCTCTAACAAAGCTGTGGTAGATAATCGGCAGGAATTGCGTCCCGTTCGCTTCACGGAGACGGGGCGGATGCGTTTGGGGAAGATTTTAAAAGCAGCAAGACAGACAACAGGCTGGTCTGTCAGCGAAACAGAGTTCAAAACAAAGGGATATGAAGAGGCGCTGTTCACAGCTACAAATCAACCCGTACCCAAAGATGTGGGTATCAGTGCCGCAACAGTCAACCGTTACGAACGCGGGAAGCTGGATAATTTGGATTGGCGATCGCTCTCTCTGTTATGCTTTGTCCTCAAGCCGATCGATCCGGTGACTGGGGAAGCCCTGGAACCGACAAATGCGCTTTATATCGCTTGCGAACATCCCCCATACAACGATGCGAAGCTCTACGAGTAGTTGATTTTTGATGTCTGATTAAAGAAAATTAGTTAGATTGGGAGTTTTTAACCGCAGAGGGCGCAGAGGGCGCAGAGTTAGAGAAGAGAGAGATTAATCATTCTGATACCAACGGATTTGATATTACGCATCGCCCTTTTGTTTAGCAATTAAAGCTTTAGCTTGCTGCCACAGAGATTCTAACTCTTCTGGGGCATAATCTGACAAAGGTCGATCGCACGCAGCCTCTACCTTCGCAAACCGCTGCACGAAGCGATCGTTTGTTCCTTGCAAAGCAGCCGACGGATCTAAATCGTACCAGCGAGCTAATTGAATCAACACAAACATAATATCTCCCAATTCCGACTGCTGCGCTGCCTTATCCTCGTGTTTGAGAGCGTGTTCAAATTCTGCCATTTCTTCGTGAAATTTATCCCAAACGCCCTCTACACTGTCCCAATCAAAACTCACTTCCGCAGCTTTTTGAGAGATTTTCATCCCGGCGGTGATTGGCGGCAAAGTGCTGGCATAACGGCTCATTTTTGAGGCTAAAGTTGGCGGCTTTTCCAAAGTTGTGCCTTTTTCAGCAGCTTTGATTTTTTCCCAGTTTTCGTTGACTTCATCAACGCTGTTGAGTTCGACATCGCCAAAGACGTGGGGATGTCGCCGAATTAGTTTTTCTGTAATGCCTGCAGCGATTTCGGCGAAGGTAAATTGATTGGATTCGCTGGCAATTTGAGCTTGTAGAATTACCTGTAACAGTAAATCGCCCAATTCTTCGACGATCGCATCTTTATCTCCTTTGCGAATCGCATCGGCGGTTTCATAAGCTTCTTCGATGATGTGAGGAATTAGAGTTTGGGGAGTTTGGGCTAAATCCCAGGGACATCCGTCGTCGGGCGATCGCAATTTAGCCACAACTTCTATAAGTTCTTTGAGTGCTGTGAGCGATCGACTTTCAGAATTAGACATAATAATTTACCTTTTATATCAACCGCCAAGACGGTTATAACGTTGTTACTCCAACCATTAATTTTATTACTTCTGCCTTCTTCCTTCTGCCTTCTTCCTTCTGCCTTCTGCTATGGATTTGCTAGATGTGCGAGTCGGAGCTTGGATTTTGCGCCTTTTAATTGTCTTAGGAGAGCGCAACCCGCTCAATCCTTTCTTTTTGAATCTTTTGTAAGCAGAGCCGCCCCAATCGCTCAGATAGTGGCTCATAGCGCCCAATTCTAGACCGATGTAAACGGCTAAAATTTCGATGTGGTGTTCCCAGATCGATCGCCCGTAACTCAAAACCACATCCTGCCAATTCCAGCCGAAGTTTCCGACTTTTTCGGCAATTGCCAATCCCACGATTCCGAGAACCGCGATCCAGATAGCGAGGTACAATATTCGCAAAGCAGTGCCGATCAGAGGGCCGTGGGACAAAAAAGAGCGGTGGCGCAGGCTTTTTTGGTACGGGAGCCAAATCGCTTTGAACCATCCCCAGCGCTGATACTGGCAAGAGTAAATATCCAAGTCGGGGCCAAACATCAGCCCGCCGAATAAGAAGCTGCCGGAAACGAGCAAAGTCAGGTTGCTGCTCTGAGTCTGGCCAAAGGTGAGGGCTGCCACGAAGGGCAAACTCCACATGGTTATTTGATCGTGGGTGCGGCCAGAGGGCATTTAAAGTTTATGATTTTTTTACTTGATCTTTCTGAGTTACTGTGATATGATAAATCCCGGTGAGTGCAATTGGGTGATTAGCTCAGTGGTAGAGCGCCTGCTTTACACGCAGGATGCCGTAGGTTCAAATCCTACATTACCCATCCGATAACTCAATATCAACAGTTTCAGCCGTTTTTAGCCGTCAAGCCGAGAACGGCTGTTGCTGTTGAGGGTTGAGTGTTGAATTGGGTGACGACTAAATTTAACATTCTGGGGCGGATGTTTCAAAAGTTGGCACCCAATGCTAGAAAATTAATTTATTGATTTTCTTTTTTAGAACCCTGTATATGAAGCCTAAAATAACTAGCCCGATCGCTTGGCAGCAAGCTGAACTGCTCATGCAGCCAGCGATGATTCGAGTGCTCGATAACATCCGCAAACAATTAGAGGAGTCAGTTTGGACGGGTACTTATCAAGAAGTGCAGATTCCCATTCCTGGCTATCAACTAATTTTAGAGCTTCAAGGCGAGCAAAGATGTGTCGATATTTGGGAACTTTGCTATCGAGTCTGCTTTGTCAACTACCAGCCCGCCCACAGTCAAATCCAAAGCCAAGAAGTTGTAATTGATACTAGCTTGATTGATGATGAGACTGGCGACGTAGATTGGAATCGTCTTGATGCTAAAGCCAGCCAATTAATACAAGAAATATTCGCCAATTTGGGCAAATAGTCAGTTGACAGTTGTCAGGTGACAGTTGTCAGTTGTCAGTGGTGAGCTTTCCAGCCAACAGCGAACAGTCAACAGTCAACACTCATCAGTTAACAGTCATCAGTCAACAGTCATCAGTCAACACTAATCAGTCAACAGCCAACAGTTAACAGTCAACAAAATCTTATGATTCAGGAATTGCACGACATTCAAGCAGCGGCAGGTGCTACTTTTGCAGAGTTAACAACCAAAGAAATTGTGCCAGTCAGTTTTGGTAACGACGCAGAAGCGATCGCAGCAACGAAACAAGGTGCCGCTTTGTACGATCGCACTCACTGGGGACGCATTCAAATCTCAGATAGCGATCGACTGCGGTTCTTGCACAATCAAAGTACCAATAACTTCAATATACTCAAACCCGGTCAAGGTTGCGACACGGTTTTCGTCACATCCACCGCCCGGACGATTGACCTCGCCACCGCTTATGCTACAGAAGATGCCGTACTGCTGTTAGTTTCGCCCAACCGCCGCCCCCAATTGCTGGAATTGCTCGATCGCTATATTTTCCCAATGGATCGCGTCGAGTTAACAGATTTAACCGATACAACTGTTGCTTTCAGTTTCCTTGGCCCGGAAAGCACTCAACTACTAGAAAAAATCGGAGTTACCGAACTAGAAAATCAACCTTACGCTACTCACAAATTGATAAATTTTGCAGGTATGGAAGTCCGAGTTGCGGTTGGTAGCGGTTTAGCAACTCCCGGATACACGTTAATTGCGTCAGCAAGTGATGCAGCCCAGTTATGGCAGGAATTAGTTAAAGCTGGGGCTGTACCGATGGGCGATCAAGTTTGGGAACAACTGCGAATCGAACAAGGACGGCCCGCACCCGATTTTGAACTCACAGACGATTACAACCCCTTAGAAGCCCGCCTTTTACACACCATTACCTATGACAAAGGCTGCTACATCGGTCAAGAAACAATTGCCCGGTTGAACACCTACAAAGGAGTCAAACAGCAACTTTGGGGCGTGCAGTTGAGCGGTGCGGTTGAACCCGGAACAACAGTCACAATCGGAGAGGAAAAAGTCGGCAAACTCACCAGTTTTACGGAAACTGAATCCGGATTTTTTGGTCTTGCTTACATCCGCACAAAAGCCGGCGGCGAAGGACTGAAAGTGCAAGTCGGATCGGTGTCAGGGGAAGTAGTAAATGTACCTTTCTTGAGTTCGTAGTTGCGATCGGTAGGCTGTTGAGGCCGCAGCGCCAAAAACTTTTTTGTTGAGGTTGATGTGGGTTAACGTTAACCCAATAAATTGACACAAATTCCTATCTTTAGATAGATTTACCACAAAACAACAGCAATTATTCTGTATAACAGTCGTTACAGAAAAAACAGAGTTTTTCAATGAAAAAGTTTACATCGCGCTTAGTCAAAACTTGCCTGCGAGTAGGAATAATCTTTGCTGTAGGAATAGCACTGATTTTTAGCTCCGAATTGGAATTGTCGGGCAACAAAATGCAAGCGATCGCTACATCTTTAACCCCTGAAGCTAAGTCTTACGAAGTTGCCCGTCCCGATCGGCAGCCAACAAGCGATACAGAGAAGGATGCCACGGGTGTACTTGACAATATCCGAGAAAAGCTGAATCTCGACCAACCCATTGCCCCCAGTACCAAAAAATTTATAGAATCGGTAAAAGATAACGGGGGCGAAGCAGTTACGCCGGGACAGGAAGCAGTAGAAAAAGCGGCAGAGCGAGGTAGGAGCGATCGAGCCAAGTAATTCAATCGCATCCAGTTTTCAAATATCATATTATTAGTCCGCCTGCGCGGACTTTGTTTGTTCAGTAGCGATTTCCAAATCCGAATCATGGAAGGGATAATGAACCCGGATTCGATTGTTCACATCGGGACTTCAGGCTGGAGTTACGACCATTGGGAAGGTGTGCTTTATCCCCACCAGCTACCGCCTCGCTCTAGGCTCGATCGCTATATCCAGCACTATCAAACCGTCGAAGTTAATAGCACCTACTACCACTGGCCACCAAACACTACCTTTGCTAACTGGCGAGAGCGCCTCCCCCAAGGATTTCTGATGACCGTAAAAGCGCCCCGTGGTCTAACGCACTCCAAGCGTCTTTACTCGCCAGAAAAGTGGTTGGAACGGATGAGTGAGGGACTTCAATGCTTGGGCGATCGACTGGGTATTCTCCTCGTCCAACTCCCTCCCCAGTTCGGCTGCGATTTGGCCCGCCTAGCTTACTTTCTAGAACAGGTTCCCCCTTGGATCAAAGTAGCTGTGGAATTCCGACATCCAAGCTGGCACACAGAAGAGGTATTTTCGCTGCTAGAACGCGAAGGAGCGGCTTACTGCGTCATGAGCGGGGCCCACCTGCCGTGTATCCTGCGCGCAACGGGTTCATTCGTCTATGTGCGCCTCCACGGCCCCGACCCCAACAATCTCTACGGCGGCTCCTACTCGGATGATGATTTGCGTTGGTGGACCGATCGCATCCACGAGTGGGAAAGCCAGGGGCGAAGCGTGTTCGTCTACTTCAACAACGACGGAGAGGGAAATGCAGTTCGCAACGCTTCAAAGCTAAAAACTTTTGTGGAGAACGGTACTTCGTGACAAGCGAAAATTGAGAGCGTCCCCATTCTTTTGGCCGCATTCAAAAACGCTCCGCAGTTCCCTGAAGCTGAATTAGAAATCGGAGGTGGCGTTCGTCTAGGTTGTTGTTTGACGATCGCACTCACCCCGAACGCGCACATCCAACTCAATACAGGGGATTCCAGGTTTATGAAGTACAGTAGCAGCAGCTTGTAAACCAGTTTTTAAAGTGCTTAATATTAACC
>NZ_JAUBTF010000066.1:0-34693 GCF_036702355.1 Microcoleus sp. D3_18_C4 | reverse complement strand
CTACCGAAACTGGTCTAAACTAACTATGTTATTCTACCACAAATATAGTCTGTCTACTTACGCCGAGCTGTACTAGCAACTTGAGTTAAAATAGACAAATTTACACAAAGATTTCTGGTTGAAGGTTAATACAATGGTACTCGAAGCTCCGTCTATCAAAGCCAAACCAACCGTCACCTGGGAACCCCTACCAGCTAACTTCGTATTACCCGACGATCCTGTGGAAAATACTCAACAACCTTCTCTCGCGGCTGCTCTCACCGATGCACTGGGAGCCGCAGGATGTATCTAGCCAGAAATGCTGATCAGCTCTAATTTGGGGCTAGTCGCAACTATCAATAAAAACATTGTGGTCAAAGCTCCAGACTGGTTTTATGTGCCGGAAGTGCATCCTCTAGTAGATGGGGTAATTCGCCGTAGTTATACTCCTAATACTGATGGTGCTAATGTGGCGATCATCGTGAAGGAGTTTCTCTCGGAAGCAGAGCAAACCATCAACTGGCTGCGCTGGTGGGATAATTTAGGTAATTTGTTGGTGTGGAGTTCAGAACAAGCTGAGCAAGAAAGGCAAAGGGCTGAGCAAGAAAGGCAAAGGGCTGACCAGGAAGGCCAAAGGGCTGAACGATTGGCGGCTAAGTTGCGCGAATTGGGAGTTGATCCAGATTGAACGCTGATTGAAAGCTAATTTGCGATCGCCCTTAATACACAGGACTTACCCAACCATCTACCACAATAGGCGCAACCCCAGGCAGATTGCGCCTACAAAACGCTATATTTTGTTGTTCGTAAGTCCTAAATCGAAAATCAAAAATCAATTGACGTGTGTAGCAACTCGTGATATTGTAACCCCCATTTATCTGGATATAAAAAATATTTATGAATAAATCTTAAGTTTTAATTAAATTTAGTATTATAATTTTGGTAACTTCCCACTAAGTATTTATTCTCACTATGATAGCGGATCAATTTCCTTGGCTGACCGCAATTGTCATCCTACCCCTCCTCGCTTCCCTCGCCATCCCTTTTCTGCCGGATACAGACGGCAAAACCATTCGCTGGTATGCCCTAGGCGTAGGCATTGCAGATTTTGTATTAATGTGCTGGGTGTTTTGGACTCATTACGATCCAAGCATCTCTAGTTTCCAAATCGTAGAACAATATCCCTGGATACCTTCTTTAGGCCTCAACTGGTCTGTTTCGGTTGACGGACTGTCTGTGCCGTTGGTACTGTTGGCGGGATTGGTGACGACACTATCAATCTTTGCAGCCTGGGAAGTCGATCGCAAGCCACGACTCTTCTACTTCCTAATGCTGGTGATGTACTCCGCACAAATAGGAGTCTTCGTCGCCCAAGACATCATGCTGTTGTTCATTGTCTGGGAACTCGAACTAATTCCGGTGTACCTCCTAATCTCGATTTGGGGCGGACAAAACCGTCGCTACGCAGCTACCAAATTCTTGATTTACACCGCAGGCGCTTCCATCTTTATTTTGATAGCGGCCTTAGCAATGGCATTCTACGGCGGAGGCACCCCCACCTTCGACATGGTAGAACTTGGCTTGAAGGACTACCCACTGGGTTTAGAATTACTGCTTTATGCGGGATTGTTAATTGCCTTCGGTGTGAAACTGGCGATTTTCCCCTTCCACACTTGGCTACCTGATGCCCACGGCGAAGCATCTTCTCCCGTGTCGATGATTCTGGCCGGCGTATTGCTGAAAATGGGCGGATACGGACTGATTCGCCTGAATTTGGAACTTCTTCCCCAAGCACACGTTTACTTTGCACCGATTATGGCGGTGCTGGGCGTGGTCAACATTATCTACGGCGCGCTGAATTCCTTCGGTCAATCCAACATGAAGCGCCGCCTAGCGAATTCGTCGATTTCTCACATGGGATTCGTGTTGTTGGGTATTGCTTCCTTCACGGATTTGGGAATCAACGGGGCGCTGTTGCAAATGATTTCCCACGGTTTAATCGCCTCAGTATTGTTTTTCCTGGCTGGCGTTACTTACGATCGCACCCATACAATGATCATGGACGAGATGGGCGAGATTGGGAAAGTCATGCCGAAAGTGTTTGCTTTGTTTACCGCAGGCGCGATGGCATCCTTGGCACTCCCCGGAATGAGCGGTTTTGCTAGCGAATTGTCAGTGTTTGTGGGCGTCGCAACTAGCGATATGTACAGCGGTTCTTTCCGCGCGGTGACAGTGTTCCTGGCGGCAGTAGGACTGATTTTGACGCCGATTTATTTGCTCTCGATGCTGCGACAGTTATTTTACAACTGTGGGACACTCGCGGCTTGCGACCTTGAGGATCTAAATTTGCAGAATCAGAGAAACAATCTGGATGAAGCGGTTTGTTTTGGTAATAGTTGCGTTTTGCCTGGTGATGCACCGTTTATTGATGCTAAACCTCGGGAAGTGGCGATCGCATTTTGCTTTTTGATACCGATTGTCGGCATTGGTTTTTATCCCAACATGGCGATGCAAGTCTACGATGCCAAGACTGTCGCAGTCAACGCAGAAGTCCGCCAATCTTACATCCAAATTGCTCAACAAAATCCTCGGATTTATGCGAATCAACTTTTGGTTCCCAAAATTGCCCAAGCTCAAAAATCGCCTGCTTTGGACAAAATTACACGGTCTGAATCTGCATCGGTTTTTGGCATTGTCAAATAATTTTACCGAATTCTGTTTTTGTTGATAATTGGGCGATCGCTTTTGTCAAAGGGCGATCGCCTTTTTGTTAGCACTGAATTTCTGAAATAATCTGCGCCAGATTCTCCCTAGCATATCCCACCTCAAGAATCGATTTATCCTCCAGATCAGAGGCAACTTCGGTCAGGATATTTAGCGGTTTTTCAAAGCCTGTAGTTTTCGCCAACACAACTTGCAGCCGATTTTTTACTAATTCTAAAATAGAGCTAATGGGCTCGCCTTTATTCCCTTTCTTTTTAGCAATTTTGATGCTCAATTTGTGAGTTTTCAACAGCCGCATTCTTTCTATTCCTTGGGTCTTAACCGTCTCCAAAACCTCCGCTCGAATCTGATCGACTAATCGGTCGGTCACATATTGCACGATCAAAGGCTGAAGCATAAAAACAGTTTCCCCGCCCTCACTAATTTTGTCAATGAGCGAGCGACGACCCAGAGAATCGAGATTTTTCAGCAAATCCGAAAGCGATGAATTGACCAACATCAGCTCTCGCAAAGTCGCCAGGGAAACTGGGTTTTGAGCAATAGCAATCCAGTAGGCAATCTCTTGTTCAGAACTAGACATTCTATCGAACTGCTGCGCCAGCAAATTGCTGATATGTTCTTCAATAAATAACGCCGTTGCTTCCAAAAACTTTAAAACATTTCCCTCGAAAAACTCATTAATTGTTGTAGCTACAATCTTTAATGCTAACAGATTGCCTCCGTACCGGGATAACAAGATTTCCAACTCTTGAGCTTGAGGCAACAAACCTTTTTCTTGGAAAATTTCCCGCGCTATTTCCTCGGAAATAGCAGGTTTTAAAGACCGCACTTTTTCTCCCGCCAGCAAAGCCAGTTCCGTAGGCTCTTCCGAACTAACTAGCAGTAAACAGCTATTGTGATTGACCTCACACAGCCGCACGATTAAATCTCGATATCCTTCGTAGCCTTCCCGGTAGTGCCCCGCTAATTCTTCGGGTCTGAGAACGGCTTCAAAATCGTCTAAAATTACCAGACAGCGGTGTTTCCGCAGATACTCGACCAAGCGCGAAATTTTGCTGTTGAGGTCGATGGGTACATCGGGTTTTTGTTGGTTAGAAAAAAGTTGAATTAAGCTCCCTAGAAAGTCGGATGGTGCGGGTGTCGATCGCAGCGATCGCCAAATCACAAAATCAAACTCATTCTGTACCTGTTTTGCCAACTGCACCGACAGAGTTGTTTTGCCACTACCAGCCAAACCAAGCAGCGCTACCAGGCGACAATTATCTGATACAATCCACTGCTTTAAAGTAGTTAATTCTTCAGTCCGTCCGTAAAAAACCGAAACATCCGGTGCTTGGCCCCAATCTTCCTGTCGGTGTCCAATCGCCATCTTCAATAGAGAGCCTTTACCTCCACTAAAATCGCTCGTTCCCTGATCGATGTGGTATGAAAACAGCAACTGATGCCTCAATTCCGAAAGCTTTCCAGGGCCGTTCCCCCCGATCTGAAACTTTTTGTAAACTTCGCCGAGTCTTTTGCGAACGGCGATGTCGCTAATGCCAAGCTTTGTGGCGATGGTCGCTGTAGATTGACCGTCGAGAGCCATAAACACAGTTTCTAACTCGGCATCTGTGACACCGCGCTGTTTGGCGATCGTTTGCACAAAGTTTTGAGGAATCGGAGTAGTCAAGGTAGGAATCTCGTCTATACTAAAAATCTATCTTCTATTATATTGTGTGAGTTCTCGCAGGCGAGCAATTGAATCGAATCTACTAACGTTCAGCTTGCTTTTTGTTGTTTGGGCAGTTTTAGATATTTATACCCAATTATCGATTGTGATACCAGTTTAAAAAAATGCAACTCTAGGCCCCTGATCCAAACCAATACACAATCAGTCATTCTCAATTCTTTAATCCTTTAATCTAAGATGGTATGAGAAAGGGGGGAGTTAATCTGCATTAATTGTTGCTATTTCCCTACCCCTAAAACCTATTGTAGAGTGGAGGCGCGACGCTTAATTTATAGCACCCAACCATAAATCTCCAACCGCACCACAACCCACCGCGAACCAACAACCGGGTAAATTCACAATTCTTGAAAGCAGGGCTGTATCAGCTAAAATTTGTCGCACTAGCGCGGTATTCTTGGGCCGAAAGCAGCCGCCAACTCCCATCGCCCAGAAGTTCCAAAACCTGCTGGTGATATTTCACTAAGCTCAATCGGTGGCCGACACTCACAAACGTAGTTTTAGTGGCTTGCAACTGCTCGTATAAATGTTGCTCGTTCTTCAAATCCAAAGCACTTGTCGCCTCATCCAAAATAGTATATCTCGGTTCCGTCAATAACAATCTAGCAAAACCTAAACGTTGCTGTTCTCCCAGCGACAAAATCTCACCCCAATCTAAATCCGCATCAAAACCGCCCAATCTGTCAGGCAAATCTGCTAAGTTTACGGATGCCAAAACGCGGCGCAATTTTTCCTCATCAACCTCGCTGCTGGTGTTGGGATAGAGAAGTTGCGATCGCAAACTCCCCAAAATCATATAAGGACGCTGCGGCAAAAACAGCATTTCGTCCAATTCGGGCCGCGCCAAACGGCCCGTTCCCGATTCCCACAAACCCGCAATTGCCCGCAGCAAAGAACTCTTCCCAGCACCGCTTTGCCCGACAATTAACAGTCCTTCACCGGGCGACACGGCTACCGACAAATCCCTAATCAAAGTCTTTTGATGCTGCGGAGTATCTAAAGTAACGTGTTCCAGTGTCAATGGCGAACTTATAACTGTATCGATTGTTCTGAAGTCTAGTTTTACAGCACTTTTTTCATCTCTTAGAGCCTCATTGAACGTGGCTAAACGATTAATGCCGGCTGCAAAAAAACTCAAACTTTCAATCCTATATACCACCAAAGAAAATGCTTCTGAAACCTGACGAAAAGCAAATTCAGCTTGAGTGATATCGCCGTATCTGATCTCACCCGCAAAATAGATAGAAGCCAGGAATAAAGAGGGGATAATATAAGTTGCATATCTATAGCTAACTCTAAAATATCCCAGACTTCGCTGCCAACCAATTAGGAAATTAAAGTTCCGAACTGCTGCTAAAAATCGGTGTTTTACCTGAACCGATTCCTGTGCTTCTCCCCGGTAAAAAGCAATTGATTCTGCATTATCCCGAATGTGAACCAATCCATAGCGAAAGTCAGCCTCTGTGGAGAGCTGATTGAAGTTCAAAAATATCAATTTTTTGCCAAAAAATATCATGACTGTCGTGCCAAAGACAGCGTAAATAATTAGTCCGATCGAAAGACCTTTGGAAATAGACCACAGAATGCCGGTAAAAGAAATAATATCGATAATTGCCCCCAATATCAGCAGCAAAAACTCTAAACTTGTGCTAGTGAAAGATTTGATATCTTCAGCAATCCGCTGGTCGGGATTGTCAATTTTCTTCTGAGAATTGATTTCGTAATAAGCGCGGTTTTGAAAATAACTACCCAGGAAACTATCAGTCATCCACTCTCGCCAGTATAATCCCAGTTTATCTTGGGTATACTCGTAAATAACAACTATCGGGGTAGCGATAATAAAAACTCCAGCATAAACCCACATAAACCGCCAAAAAGTAATCTGATCTTTTTCAGCCAGCGCTGTCGTGAAAAAATTACTAATATAGCTAATAATTACGTTAATCCCGCTAACAGACAGCGACAAAAATACCAGCAGAGCTAACATGATCCACTGTTTCCAGCGCGGGATCAACTTGCTTCTAAAAAAGACAAAAGCAGCTAGCGGGAGGATTAGCATTAAACCAACGATCGCAATTTTCGGTGAGTAGATAATTCCTTTGATTAAAGTAGCTAAACCAGCCGCAACTCCATTAAAAGCCTCTGGGAATAAGACTTGAGTACCCAAACATACAGCGCTGACGAACACAAACATCGCAGCGAAGAGAAATATCAACAACAGCGCTACTAATCCTAAAAAGATTCTGCCTCCCCCAGGCTCTAAAGGATAAAAGTAAGGTTGGGCGATCGCAATAAATCTCTGCCACAACTGACGGTCAAATCGATTCATCTTTGCTGTTTACAAAACTACTTTGACTGTTCTAACATATCAAGTTTTGTGACAAAATGCAGCAGTAATTTATTTGGGAGTTTGGCGAAAAAATTTGTCTCACCCACACACGGAAACTTGTTTTCCGAGTTAAGTGGTGGAGAGAAAAAATGGGGGAGCTTACTTCAAGCTCTTAGATTCATCTGTTGAATCAATTCTTTAATCTCAAATCTCAAATCGCTCTAGCTCGAAGAAGTTGCGCTATCGCCGGCCAAGTCCGACTGCAACTTACTGCTGTAAAATCGTTGGCTAATCCCTAAAATTACTTGTTTCATTAGCCAATACAAAACAGCAATTACTAGAAAAGTGACAGCCATTACTAAAACCGGACGCTTGCCTATCAAATCGTTCATTACTGTGTTAACTAGCGCATCGGGGTTGGTCAGAATGTCCCAAGTGTTGAAGCGGATAAATCGCCCTAAATAAATGCCGATCGCCGAAAGTGCGTGTATAGTTATCTCCGTTGCCAGGATAAATCTACTCAAACCCTGTTGCTTCAAATAGTAGCCCAAATTCATCACCGACAGCACGTAAGCCCCAAACCCGGCTAGCATAAACGCTAGATACTGCGGGATCAAAGCTAGAGTCACAGTCCACACCGAGTTTCCCTCTTTAATCTGCTCAATCAGGTGAATGATATCAGTTAAAACATAGGGGGCATTGGGTAAGAATGCGATAAACCAGAAAAAGCCGACCCACCACCGGAGAGAGCGAACTCCGCGCTGCCGCAGTACCCAGATGTCTACAGCCATCAATGCGAGTGTAATGGCGATCGCCCCCAAAACGTAAGTTGTGCCCACATCTTGCACAATGTGCTTCAGATAGCCTAAAACATGGCGCATACTGGGCAAAAAAGTAGCGCCCAGGAGAATGCCCGTACCCCACAGCAGCCAGCGCGATCGAGGTTTGCGGAACAGCCAAAAACTCAGGCCCAGCGGTACTAAACCCAAAAACAAATTCCAAGACATCCAGCGGACATTGTGTCCCATTGCTTGCAGGGCTTCCAGGATTAATCCCATCATGTCAATTTTTATACAATTAAAGGTTTGATGCAGCACCGCTTCGTTAGCAGCTTCAGTATATTTTAGTCGTTAACTTGTAGGGTGCGTCAGCTTATCGCGGCGCGCCTGAAAATCAATAACTGCTGACGCATACTAGCAGTGGGGACTCAATCTCAAATCTAAAATCGACTGACGAACCCTACCACTGTGGAGTTAATTCTAAAATCTCAAATCTCAAATCTCAAATCTCAAATCGACTGGCGCACCCTACTATTTATCAACTTTGTCGATCGGAATCTCAATCTTAAAAGTTGTTCCGCATCCTATGGACGAAATACAGTCAATCTTGCCCTGGTGCTTTTCCACCACAATCGAGTGCGCGATAGACATTCCCAAACCCGTACCTTTCCCCACAGCTTTTGTAGTAAAAAACGGGTTAAAAATGCGATCGACTATCCCCTCGGGAATTCCCGTACCGTTGTCCGAAATTTCTACCCTAACAGTGTTCTGGGGAGTTACACCTGTGGAAATAGCAATCCGTCCACTCTTTGTCTCTGATTGTGGAACCGATAACTGGTGATATCGTTCTTCAATAGCATCAATTCCATTAGCAATAATATTCATAAAAACCTGATTCAGTTGGCTCGCATAGCACTCCACCAGTGGCAGTTTTCCAAACTCCTTAACTACTTCAATTTCCGGGCGACTCTCCCGACTCTTCAAGCGGTGCTGCAAAATTAACAAAGTGCTTTCAATTCCCGCGTGAATATCGACCGGCTTCATTGCCGATTCGTCCAGCCGCGAGAAATTTCGGAGGGACAACACAATTTGCCGGATGCGCTCGGTTCCTACCTGCATCGAGCCCACAAGTTTTCTTAAATCCTCAGCCATGAAGTCCAAATCAATCTCTTGAATGCGATCGACAATTTGTGAATTAGGTTCGGGATACTCCTGTTCGTAAAGACTCACCAGATCGAGCAACTGTTTTGTATACTGGTTGAGATAATCAATATTAGCGTAAATGAAGTTAACTGGATTATTAATTTCGTGAGCAATCCCGGCAACTAATTGCCCCAAAGAAGACATTTTTTCAGTTTGAATGAGCTGAGTTTGAGTAGAGCGCAATTCCAGGAGCGCCGACTCTAAATCTCGAGCTTTTTCTCTTTCTCGCGCTTCGCTTTGTCGCAGTGCTTCCTCTGCTTGCTTGCGAGTCGTAATATCCTGGGAAACTCCAATTATTACCTTAGCCTGACCCTCCCCATTCCTACTAAAAATAGTATCGCGACTTTGCCGCCACAACAATTGACCGTCTACTGCCCGCACCCGGTACTCAATTTCCCTAGTTTCGCCATCTTCAATTGCTGCAAAGCTGGCGTGATGTTTCACAATTTTAGGCAAATCTTCGGGGTGTATTAACTGAGGCATCAGTGACGAATCCATCGCTGTAATGTCGTCGCTGGTATAGCCCAAAAGCTGGATCATTGAAGTATTAGTGTAGATATTTCGCTGTTCTTCCAAGTCGTAGAGATACAAAATACCGGGAGTAGCCGATGCTACTTTTTGAATGAACTGCTGACTTTCTTGCAAAGCTAACTCAGCTTGTTTGCGATCCGTAACATCAACGGCGATGGCGTCCCAAATAATATCACCGTTTTCTTTAGCTTCAGGACGCGAAATTATCTGAAACCATCTAATTTTGCCGGAAGGTAGTACGAACCGTCCTTCCCAGTGCCAAGGTTGCAAAGTTTGGGCTGAAATAGCAACGGATTCGTCATGATTTTGGCGGTCATCGGGATGAATTAAATCTGTAATCAAAGCCGCATTTTGCATAACAGCTTCGGCTTCTCGCTCAAACATTTCTCGGCAAGCCGGACTAATGTAAGGGAAACTGAAAGAGCTATCTGTACGCAATACAAATTGATAAATTACTCCCGGCACATTACCCGACAGCTTTTGGAATCTTGCCTCGCTTTCCCGTAGTGCTTCCTCTGCTTGTTTGCGCTCCGTAATGTCAGTAATTGAACCAACCATGCGGACTGCTTTTCCAGATGCGTCCCACAAAGCTTGTCCCCGACTCAATATCCATTTGTAGGCGCTGTTGTAGCACCAGCAGCGGTATTCGATGATGTAATGCGGCGTTTTCTTGTTTAAATGGTCTTGGAGAGCTTGCATTACTAAGGCTAAATCGTCGGGATGCGTACCCCTGTTCAATTCGTCAAAGTAATCGAGAGTTTCGCTGTGTTCGTATCCAGTTATTTCTTTAAATCTGTCGGACAGGAATAGTTCCCCTGTTTGCAAGTTCCAGTCCCAAATGCCGTCATTGTTGCCTTTGAGTGCTAACTGCCAGCGTTCTTCAGTTTGCATCAATTGAGCAGTTCTATCTTTGACTCTATTTTCTAGTTCTTGATTGAGCTGTTTGAGACTTTCTTCTGCCTGGTTGCGTTCGATCGCAATTCCTGCTAAATTCATCGCCGCTTCTATCAATTGCAGATCAACAATTGGGGGGTGGCACGGTTGGGAATAATACATTCCAAAAGTTCCCAAAACTTGACCCTGAGATGAGAAAATAGGAGTAGACAAGCAAGCTCTCAGTCCAAAACTCAAGGCTAAATCTCGATAATTTTCCCACAAAGGGTCGCTGGCAATATCTGTAACGATCACCTGTTGGCGGGTAAACGCAGCAGTGCCGCAGGAGCCTACCTCCGGGCCGATGGGTCTGCCATGAATAGCAGCATTGTAACTGTCGGGTAAACTGGGCGCGGCTCCGTGGAGTAAATGTTTGCCGTCTGGAGCTAGAAGCAATATCGAACCGATGACATCTCTAGATTGCAGCTCCATAATTTCAACTAAGGTATTTAAAGTATCGCCAAGAGGAGCGCCCTTAGCAATCATTTCTAAAATTTGTTTTTGACCGGTTAACCAATTTTCAGCTTGCTTGCGCTCCGTAATGTCGCGGGCAACCCACAGAACCGTGTTTTTTTTCATTGGCGAAATGGTACCGGCAAACCACTTTTGTACGCTGGCAATTTCCAGGTGATACTCAAAAGTACAGGTTTGATTTGTAGCGAGGGCGGTGCGAATTTGCTCCAGAAAAAATTCTCCCTTTTCTGGAGCGAATAAATCGTTAATTTTTTTACCGGCAAATTCCGCCGTCGGCTTGTACAATAATTGGGGATTGGTCGGGGCAACTTTCAGGAACCGTCCCTCAATATCGAGCTCAAAAATTACATCGTTCATGGCAGCGAACAAAGCTCGAAGTTCCGATTCAGAAGCTTGTAGAGCGATTTCAGCTTGTTTGCGATCGCTAATATCCGTCCCGATACAAAGCAGTCCTGCCACATTTCCCTTCGCATCTAGTAAAGGTTTATTTGTCCACGCTATCCACACCCTTTCTCCATTGCTGCGGATGTTTTCATTTTCGTTTTGGAAGTATTTTTGCGGGTGTGCCAAACAGTCTCGAATCTTTGTCGCGAGGTCACTTTCAAATAACTCTGTTTTCGGTATAATTGTGCCGATCGCACTTTTGCCGATGATTTCTGCTTCTGCATACCCGAAAAAAGTTTCAGCAAACTCGTTAAAAAAAGTAATCTTGCCTTCACTGTCTAACTGGACAATCATGCTGTTAGCATTCTCAACTAATTGCCGATACTTAACTTCGCTCGATCGCAGTTTCGCACGGCCGTACACCCAGTTAAAAACCGCCGCCCCGCTCAAAAGTGCCAGTAAGCCACCTCCAAAAAGCAGCCAGCCCCGAAACGGCGAATTCGCAGGCCATCCTCCCGCCGGAATTGCTGCCAACTCCCAGGAACCGTTGGGCAAAGTCACTTCCAGCAGCACGGGATTGTGCTGAAAAATTGACCCGTCACCGAAAAACACAGGGCCGGATGCTCCCTTCCCGTCTTTGCCCCGCAGAGCGTATTGCAGCTTCGCTGAGGAGTCGTTCAGTCCTGCTTCCTCAATCAGGGAATTTTTGTCGATGATCAAACCTGTCAAGCCCCAGTAAACTCCTGTTTCAGGCTCGGCGCCGGAGGGTGTGAGAAAAATCGGCGAGCGGCTGATGAAAGTCTCGTCCCCCTCCAATAATTTCACGGGCCCGGCAAGCAAAGTTTTTCTGGTTCGGATAACCTCTTGGACCATTTCCCGATGTTCGGGTAGCGCCGTCAAGTCAACCCCGATCGCCGTTTCATTTCCCTCCCGCGGGTAAATGTAAGCGACCGTCGTGCCTTTAACTAAAGTGATGGCGCGAATGCCCGGTTGCTGTCCCACCAGAATTCTCGCCGTCGCTGTAAACTCGGCTTCGGTGATGTTTGGGTTATTGGAAAGGTAAGCCCCCAAACCCCGCATCAAAAACAGGCGAGAATTCAAAGATCCTTCCAGCTTAGAACGCACTGTGCTGAGGCGATCGAGCGTGGTAGCGCGGTTGTAGTGAAAAAACCGCCGCTGTTCCGATCGATCTAAAATGCCAACTCCGACCAAAATTGCTATTGATGCCGAAATAGCTGCTAAATACGGTGAAATTTGGAATTTTTTAACCTTAAAGTATTCCATCTGCCGGGGGTTAAGGTATTTTTTTACGTCTTTAGATAGATTTAGTTTAGTTTGATTTCTCTAGGCCAATCCAAAATTTTCGGCATACCGGGCTTTTCGCAAGCGGGCGCGAGTTTGTGGTGTTCGAGGACACCCGTCGAACGCGGGCGATCGCCAAGCCTCTCATCATTAATTCTATGGAAAAAGTTTTAAATCTACAATCGACTGACCGAAAGTAATGTGGTCATAAGCCCCCGGATTAATTCTTTCGCAGACTCAGGACGGAGACTTTAAAAAGCTTTGCATCTTTCCTAAAAAGCCCGCGGATTCATTCCTTCCCAGGCTGAGGACGGGATAAATCTAAAATCTAAAATCTAAAATCTAAAATTGGTTGACTCGCCCTCGATCGGGTAGGGCGCGCCATGCTCCCGCACCACAGCGGTGGGGGAACGCGCACCCGAAAGAGGGGAGTTATTAGCTAAAATAGGGTTAGCAATAATTTTTTTCAGCGCTACGGCTAATCATTCATAGGGGCAATTTGATGCAAGAACAGTTGATGGAAGCGATCGCACCTTACCGCGATCGCGTAGATTATCTAGAAGTTCGCCTCGAACAAAGCGAGTCAACTGCGATTAGTTTTCGCGGCCATCAGTTAGATGCTGTCAACCGCAGTTTTAGTCTCGCCGGCGGCATCCGCGCCTGTCACAAAGGTGGCTGGAGTTTTGTAACTTTTAACGGTTTAGATGAGTTAAAAGACCGCATTGAAGAAGCTGTAGTGCAGTCTCGTTTGGTTGGCAGCGAAAAAACTTTACTAGCAGATGTCACCCCGATTCAAGATTATGTAGCGGTGGAATTGGGCCGCGACCCGCGCTCTATTACTCTAGCCGAAAAGCGGAAATTGCTCGAATCTTACAACCAGTTGCTGTTAGATTATGACCCGCGAATTCAGACGACAATGGCAGGTTACAGCGACAGATTTGGGATTACTTATTTTGTGAATTCTCAAGGTACTTGCATCGCTCAAGAGCGCTTGGACGTGACGGGGCGTTTCGGGGCGATCGCCCGTGGGGAGGGTGGTGTCGTCCGCCAAGGGTTCGAGTCGATTCACTCGCGATCGGATTACGATGTCTTGACAAATATTGAAGATCGTGTTAAGAGTGCTGCCGTTCGAGCTGTAGGCCAACTAGAGGCAAAATCGGTGAAAGGCGGTCAGTATCCGGTGATTTTAGACCCTTATTTGTCGGGGGTTTTTATTCACGAAGCTTTCGGGCATTTGTCGGAAGCAGACGGCATTTACGAAAACCCAAAAATGCAGGAATTGTTGACTTTGGGCAAGCCTGTGGCGATCGAACAATTAAATGTAATTGACGACGCAACTGTGCCGGGATTACCGGGAACTTTAAAATATGACGACGAAGGCGTGCCGGCTCAGTGCAAGCATTTAATTAAAAATGGAGTTTTAGCGGCTCGAATGCACAATCGCGAGACTGCGGGCAAAATGGGCGAAAGTCCGACGGGAAATGCCCGAGCTCTGAGTGCTACTTTTATGCCTTTGGTGCGGATGACTAATACTGCGATCGAGTCTGGCGAACATTCTTTTGACGAAATGGTTGCGGACATTGACGAAGGAGTTTATGCAGTGCGGATGTTGGGAGGACAAACCAACGGCGAAATGTTTACCTTTGCGGCGGCTCAAGGATTCATGATTCGCGACGGCAAATTAGCCGAACCGGTGAGCGATGTCACTTTAAGCGGCAATGTATTTCAGACTTTAAAGGATATTGAGTCTATAGGAAACGACTCGGTTTATGCTTACGGCGGTTGCGGTAAAGGCGGTCAAAGCGGTTTGCCAGTAAGCGTCGGCGGTCCCCATTTGCGGATTAAAAATGTCGTCGTCGGAGGAAGGTAATCATTAGTCATTAGTCATTAATTATTAGTTCAAAACTTACGCAATTGGCACATGGTGAAGGCACGATCGCGCCCTCACGCCTTCACCATGTGCCAGTGCGGGACACTGACAAGTTGAC
The DNA here is from genome assembly GCF_036702355.1 of Microcoleus sp. D3_18_C4. Classification (NCBI taxonomy): domain Bacteria; kingdom Bacillati; phylum Cyanobacteriota; class Cyanophyceae; order Oscillatoriales; family Microcoleaceae; genus Microcoleus; species Microcoleus sp. D3_18_C4. Next base: position 20,341 of record NZ_JAUBTF010000066.1, on the reverse strand, counting down.
AAACCACTGAAAATCTACTATTGAGGGCTTCAGCGAGGTCGTTCGGTGTTTGGGAGACTTCAGAAATTACAGAGAAATTGGGGAAGTGCGATCGCGATTATAGACTGTACCAGGCTTTCCCCTAATTTTTTGTTTAATTACCCTTAAGTTTCTTTCATCTCTACCCGATTATTCTGCCTAATGGGAATCTCAATCACAAATTATGTACCCGGTTCTCTTGGCTGTGATAAACACTTCAAATCTCCGCCACGCTTCTCCACCACAATCTGATAGGTAATCAGATCATCCCAAACCAGTGTCTTGACCCGCAGGTTCAGTTGTAAAGAAAGGACTAAATAGATCGGTTCTTACCTCGCTTGTTATTCCCAGCCCATTGTCTTTCACACCGATTCTTACCCTATCCTAATTCAGCATAGAAGTACAAATCGTAATCGTACTATGGTCATTTTTAATTTGCTCCGAGGTGCGTTTTTGGTCATAGCAATTCAAGGCATGAATCGCATTGCTCAGCAAATTCATAAATATCTGATTCAACTTACCGACATAACATTCTATTTTTGGCAAATCTTTTTGGGACGAGGCGCACTCTACAGATAGAGTTTGTGCGTGCAGGAGTGTTCCCTCTTTCTTCTTCCTTCTCAATAAAAAATCCCGGTTTCTTGAAGAAACCGGGATTTTTCCTACCAACTAAGAGAGGAGTCAAAACTTCACAGGTAGCGGTTGCCGGAATTCTGCATTTCTCGCACAACCCTCTAAACCAAACTACGGGCAAATTCTAGTTGCAGCTTCTTTAAAGCTGTCTCATTTCCTCTTCAAGCACCCGAACCAAATCTTGATTGCCACTGGATCTCGCTACTTCTATGCGGTGCATCAGTTGCTTGTGAATGTTAGCGCGGTGGGTTTCTGCTACTTTTTTTACGTTTTGACGATTTGTGTTCATGGTGGACGTTCCTTATATTAAATTTGGTGTACCTGCTACTTCTCTAATATAGCGCTAAATTCCAAAAAGTATCTAAATTTACAAAAAATTTACAGTTATTGACCGATCGACCAAACTCCTGTATAAGATTGGTCATAAGTCAATAGCGATATCTTGACAATCAGAAGTCATTAGTCATTAGTCAGTAGTCATTAGGCCGATGCCCGATGCCCGATGCCCGATGCCCGATGCCCAACATTTACATTTAGTCAAGCGGTGCGCGGTACGTACCCAACATTTACTCCAAACTCAAAACTTGCTTCAGCGCCTCTACCAACTGCTGAAGGTGTGCGAGCTCGTGAGTTGCCATCAGCGAAATCCGAATTCGACTCACGCTTACAGTCGGAGGCCGAATCGCCGGAGCAAAAATACCCATCTCCTTGAGTTTGCTGCCGACTGTTAAAGCGGAGGCTGCATCTTTTAACGGAAGACTGAAAATTGGGGAGAGGGAATTGCTAATTGGTAATTGGTGATTGGTAATCGCGCAATATTTGAAAGTTTCGATATTTTGTCGCAACCGAACTCGGCGTTCTGGTTCTTGCTGTACAATTCTCACAGCTTCCAAAGCAGCCGCCGCATCAGCAGGCGTCAATGCTGTAGTATAAATCCAACTCGGAGCTCGATTACGCAGAAAATCAATTAAAGCAGCAGAGCCCGCAACGTAACCACCTAAACTTCCCAAAGCTTTGCTGAGTGTCCCCACTTGAATCAGTGGTGTTCCCGTACACCCGAAATGTTCTGCACAACCGGCACCGCTAGCACCGAAAACTCCTGTAGCGTGAGCTTCATCTACTAATACCATGCAGTTAAAGGTTTCGGCCACAGCCAACAACTGCGGTAGCGGACACAAGTCCCCATCCATGCTAAAAACGCTATCGGTAATAATTAAACACTTGCGGTATCGGGCGCGATTTTGCTCTAACTTTGCCGTTAAATCCTCAAGATTGCAGTGACTGTACTCTATGGCAGTTGCACCGCTGAGTGCGGCTCCGTTTTTCAGGCTCGAATGGTTGTACTTGTCAGATAATATCAAATCGCGCTTGCCGACAACGGATGCGATCGCCCCTAGATTCGCCAAATATCCCGAACTGAATACTAAAGCATCTTCAGTTTGTTTTAAATTAGCCATAGCTTGTTCTAGCTGTCGGTGCAAATCGCGGTGTCCGCTGACCAACCTCGAACCCGTCGCACCCGTACCAAATTCCTTAGTTGCAGCCATAGCAGCTTGAATTAACCTGTCATCGCCGGCAAGTCCGAGATAATCGTTGCTGGCAAAGTTAATCAGGCTGTGGCCTGATAACTTTACCACAGGCCCAGGGGAACTTTCGATCGATTGTGGCGATCGATACCAATCGGCACGGCGAACTGTGTCCAGGGCCTTCTCTATCCAAGCGTAAGGGTCTGTGTTCATATTGGAAAGCGATCGGGTAATACGTTATATTAGCTGGTGATCAGTTCCTCCCTATCACAGAAGCATATGCCACTCACTAAAAAATACAGATTAGTCACCCGCAGCGATTTTGACGGTCTTGTCTGTGCCGTTTTGCTCAAAGAACTCGATATGATCGACGAGATTAAATTCGTGCATCCTAAAGATATGCAGGATGGGAAAATCGAAATAACAAATAACGATATTAGCACCAATTTACCCTATGTTGATGGAGTTCATCTAGCTTTCGATCACCATTTCAGCGAAACTCTTAGACACGAGAAAATCAAAATTAACCACATCATCGATCCCTATGCAGCTTCAGCAGCTAGGGTACTGTACAAATATTATGGAGGCCAAGCAAAGTTTCCTGATATTTCTGAGGCGATGATGGCAGCCGTTGACAAATCAGATTCCGCTCAATTTGCCCAAGAAGAGGTTCTGCATCCACAAGAATGGGTGTTGTTAAACTTCATCATGGACGCCCGAACTGGCTTGGGAAGGTTTAAAGAATTTACGGTTTCCAATTATCAGTTAATGATGCAGTTAATCGATTACTGCAAAAATCATACCATCGATGAGATTTTGCAGCTTCCTGATGTAAAAGAAAGAGTAGACCTCTACTTCGAGCAAGAAGAAAAATTTAAAGAGCAAATACAGCGATGCGCCAAAGTTTATAATAATTTAGTTGTTTTAGATTTGCGTAACGAAGAGGTGATTTACGCGGGGAATCGTTTTGTAATTTATGCTTTGTTCCCTCAGTGCAATATATCGATTCACGTACTTTGGGGACTGAAACAACAAAATACTGTTTTCGCAGTTGGCAAGTCAATCTTTAACAAAACTTCTAAAACTAATATTGGGGAGTTAATGTTAAGGTATGGCGGCGGTGGACACCAGAATGCCGGAACTTGTCAGATTGAGAACGATCAAGCTAGTCAAGTTTTGAAAGAGTTAATTGCCCAGATAGAGCAAAATGGTTAAATTGGCTTTATCTTTTTTGCAGTCAGGACTTGAGTCTTTGATTATTTATTTTAATTTTCAGCACTAAAGTCCTTACTACAAACAGGGATTTTTAGGACTGAAGTCCTTACTGCAAACGGGAGTTTAGTCCTCAAGGTTTTGATCTGGCTGGTTCTGGGCATTGAGATTTTCGGAACTGTTGCCTTTTACTCGTGGCAAATGGTCTACCAAACCCATATCAAAAGCAATATCCGGCAACTCATCAGCGTTATATTTTCCTGGCTCAAACAATCGCCCGGGAGTAAAACAAGGCTGTTTCAATCGTACCACCTCCCCCGGTGAAAACATTCCCCTAAACATTTTGCGTTCGAGTCCCATAATTTCTGATCCTAAAACAACTTTCGCATTAATCTTAGCAATTTTTGAGCGGCAGCTTCCCAATTAAATAAATCCGCCGTCTCTTTAGCTTTTTCAGCTACCTGAAAACGCATGGGGTCTTCAACAATTTTTCGCAACTGTTCGCGAACAGACTGAACATTTGGTTCTGCCCAATGAGGAGCATTTCTGATTTGTAGATACTGAGTATCGTAACAGTTTCCTACGGGAGTTAGATCGTAAGCAATGGGATAGCAGTTTTCAGCATTGGCGTACTCAGTCGGGCCGCCGTACATAGTCATAGCAACGGGCAAACCTGCTGCAAAGGCATCTAAAATTTTAATTGCAAAACCCTCCCCGCGAAACGGAGCTAAAAAAGCATCGGCTGACAAGTATAAATTAGCTAGTTCTGCTTTATTATAAAATTTAGGGATGATCAGAATTTTTGCCTTTAACTTGCCGAGCTGCTTTTCGATATTGGCGAGATGTTCCACTATAACATCGGGATTTTTACCTCCATCTTTGATTATTAATTCTACCTTAGAATCATCTTTAAACTCTTCACAAAAAGCTTGAATAGCCAGATCCGTGCCAAATCTATAGAAATCAAAAGAATTGGTCATGTGCAGAATATACTTTACATCTTTTTTGTTTTTTTGCGGTCTGGGCAAATAGAGGTGCGAAATTAAAGGATTGAAACCTAGAGGCATGACGGATACGTTTGCTGGCGGACAGCCAGCTTTTATTAAAACGTTTTTAGAGTATTGGCTGACGGCTAGTTTGTGGGATGAAGTGTTAACAGCATCGTAAATCCAGTAATCATAATCATCATGGTTTTGGGCGAATTCGTAATTGATAGCAAAAAGTTCTAAGTTGAGATGTCCGTTGAGTTCTTTTAAAAAATAAGGTTTCCAATAATGAGACCATTTGATCTGAAATAAATCTGAGGGTGTGGTGCTCATCCACTTCGCTAGCAGGTCGTTTTCTTCTGCGGTGGAATTGCGGCTAAGATGAGAGGCTATTGTTGAAGGTGCGACCGAAATAGGAATTCCCATTTGGTGTAAACTTTTCGCCAGGGATAGGGTAATGTCGGTGAAGGAATTAAAGTGTTGAAAACCAACGTTAAAGTGAACCATATTTATTGGTTATTAGTGCAGGGTAATCGCATCTGATTTGGTATAAATTGTACTTGACAAATGACAGAAAATGCACCCGCCAGAGGCAGGGCTGCGGCGGAGACGCGATCGGCGACCAACAAGCAGTTAAACTGGGAATGGACTCCCGGCAGGTATCCCTCACTCAGGCAGATGGAAAAAGGCTGCCGTCAAATCTAGCGCCAACGGAACATTCTGGAACGTGCTATCAAGCGACTCAAGTAATGGAGTCGGATCGCTATTCGATATAAGAAGCTGACTGCCAATTATACAGCCATGATTACGATCGCCTGCATTGTGTGGTGGTTATAGTTTGAAAACACGCCCTAGGCAAAAGCACGTGATGGAGATAAATCAACGAGGTGGAACCCCAGCTAGCGTGCTTAGCTGGCTATCAGCATCACACTCAATTTTCATTCCTTAGTTTACGAGCTGCGCTTGAATGATGCTGTCAAATATTTGAAAAATTTCCCTTGCCATTATACGTTAATTAAGATGCGATTACCCTGTAATATCTATGAGTATTTTTTTTGTTTTTTCTATTCTGGGATCGTTCAAATTGGCAACATTTTCTTCTAAAAAACTGGCATTTAATATATTCACCCAAGGCAATGAATCTGTTTGTTTTGTTGGTGATTTAAAATTTGAGTCAAACCTTTTTCCATTGATAGCACCCATAAACTACAATAACTACATTGAAATTTATTCGGATTTAACTGTAGCATATTTTGGGTTCAAATTAAGATGCGTTTACCCTGAAGCGTAAAGCCAGGATTAGGCAGCAGTTAAATCTGTCTGCTTATCCTACTTGACTTTTGTGACATTTTCGTAACTTGTCACCAATGGAAAGACCCTGGTAAGGAAGATTTGGAGGCAGAGCCTCCAAATAGTTTTCTCCTTTTAATCGAGGATGTGCCTCCTCCAAAAGTCTGGCCAGGCAGAGCCTGGGGACACTTGAAATAGTCATTGGTCAGGCGTTAATTGCTACTAACTAATAACTAATAACTCATTAGCCCTTTTTTACAGCTTCTGGAACACTGCGAACATCGGCAGATACATCGAGAGCAAAATCGAACCTACGATACCACCGACGACCACAATCATCAGAGGTTCTAGCATACTCGTAAGTCCTTTTACTGCTTCTTCAACTTCCGTTTCATAGAAAGCGCCAACTTTCATCAGCATCTTGTCAAGTTCCCCTGTCTCCTCGCCAATTGCCATCATTTGGATGGCCAAAGACGGAAAAACAGCTTGTTCTTGCAAAGCAATACTGATCATGCCGCCGCTTTGAATTTCCTGTCTCGCATATTCGATCGCATTAGATATCGCCTGATTCCCCGCCACATCTCGCACAATTTCCAAAGAATTGAGAATCGGCACGCCCGATCGCGTCAGCGACCCAAATATCACGCAAAACCGAGCCACAGCAGATTTTTCGATCAAATCGCCAAAAATCGGCAACTTCATCGCAATTCTATCAATTTGTAGACGACCTATGGGAGTTTTGTAGTACATATCGAAGGCAATTTTTAGGGCTATAATTACCCCAATAACTGTTATCTGTTGGATGGGAGGCCAAGCCGTACAAAATGCACTAATTCCCAACATAAACACTGTAAAAGCCGGCAAATCTGCACCAATATCCTTAAAGATTTTAGCGAAAGTTGGTAGCAAGAATATGGTCATTGCGAAAAAAATCACGATCGCGATGCCAAACACAGTCTTCGGATAAGACATAGCCGAATTAATTTCAGCCTCCGTCTTGTGATTTTTTTCCATCATCACCGCCAGACGGTCTAGGGTTTCATCTAGCACCCCCCCGACTTCTCCCGCCGCCACCATACTGATAAACAGTTGGTCAAAAACATCAGGAAACTTAGCCATCGCCTCTGCCAAGTTTATCCCCTCCTGCACGTCAGCATTCATGCTCCTGAGCGCTCGCTTCAGTTTAGCATTAGAACACTGCTCGTGCAGCACGGAAAGGCATCTAACGATCGCCACCCCTGCATTAAACATAGCCGCAAACTGACGAGCAAAAATAGCCATATCCTTAACAGTAAGACTGGTAAGGTTATATTCAATTTGCTCCTGAATCTTACTGAAATCAAAGCCACCTTTCGGTTTTTGGCGGATAACGTTGGTAGCCACAGCTCACCTCTGAAAATTTATTAAAAGTTATGACTCATCAGTCATTAATTCAGCCTGCGAACTCCTGACTAATGACTGCTGACGGAACTAATGAGCTTTTACCGGGGCGCTACCAACAGGTGCCGGGCCGATCAAGCGTTCGAGTTCGTCAGCCTTAGAAGCCTTGGCCATTGCCGATTCCCAAGTGACTTTACCGCTCTTGTAAAGTTCAGCGAGGGCCATTTCCATCGTCCTCATACCCAATTTTGCCCCCATTTGGATTTGAGAGTAAATCATGGGAGTTTTGCCCTCCCGGATCAAGTTAGCCATAGCTGGAGTATTTACCATGATTTCCATAGCGCAGCAGCGGCCGCCCCCAACTTTTATTACCAAATTTTGGCTGCAAATTCCCACCAAAGAGTTAGACACCTGGGCGCGAACTTGAGGTTGTTGAATGGGCGGGAACACGTCCAAAATCCGATCGATCGTTGCAGCCGCCGAATTAGTGTGCAACGTTCCCATCACCATGTGACCCGTTTCTGCCGCCGAAATTGCCAGACCGATCGTTTCCAAGTCCCGCATTTCTCCCACGAGAATTACATCAGGATCTTCGCGCAAAGCAGCTTTCAGCGCATTAGCAAAGCTCTTAGTATCTTCGCCCTTTTGGCGCTGGTGAAACAAACTCTTGATATTAGGAAACACATATTCGATCGGGTCTTCAACTGTTAGAATATGTTCCGCCCGCGTCCGGTTGACCAGATCCAACAACGCCGCCATCGTAGTAGTTTTCCCGGAACCCGTTTGTCCCGTCACCAACAGCATACCCCTGGGTCTTTCCGTCAGATCCCGCAAAATTTGCGGCACGCCTAAAGCATCTGCGTTAGGAATCTTAGAAGCTAGAGCCCGCATACAAGCAGCCCAAGCACCCCGCTCCCGGTAGACATTGACGCGAAACCGAGCCAATCCCCGAACGCCGTAAGCGCAGTCGAGTTCCCACTCCATTTCCAACTGCTTGCGCTGCATATTGTTGAGCATTTGGAAAATCAGGATCTGCACTTCCTCAGCAGACAGAATGTCGCCGTATTGCGTCTGAGGAGTTAGTTTACCGCTGACTCGGAAGAATATAGGCGCGCCCGCTTGGATGTGTATGTCCGAACCCCCTTGCTCTACCAGGGACTCCAGTACGTCTTCAATCATCAGACCCATAGATACCTCTCCTCGATCAAATTGATAGTTATTGACCAATCTAGCTCAGTTAACAGTCAACAGTTAATAGTCAACAGTTAACTGCTGCTGAATCAATCCAAAAAGCGTGGGGTCAAGCAGTACGGACAATCCAGCATCTCCGGCTTCAATTCCGCCTGACAAGTTTTGCAGGTAAGTCCCTGCTTGCGTTTGGCTTTCATTTCCGCCTCCAGCCCCGAGTCAGTAAACGTCACACGCTCGACTTCTTCAAAGGTAGTCGCGCCTTCCCGCACCAATTGCAAGCTGTAAGCCAACAGCGTTTTCATCCCTTCTTCTACTGCTGCTTCCTTAATTTGCTCTGTGGGAGCTCCTTGAGTGATCAGAGTTTGAAGCCGCTCAGTATTTTTCAGGAATTCGTAAACCCCTACCCGTCCTTTGTAGCCTAGGCCGGCGCACTTCCGACAAAGTTGCTCGCGTTCTGCGAGTTCCTTCCTTTCCTCCACGGGTACAACGTTGGCTTTGTAAACAGTCAGATCAATTTCTTGAGAAGCCGACAGACCGTACTTGCCGAGTTCTGCGGCAGTAGGCTGGTAAGGAATGCAGCATTTGTCGCAAACGCGCCGCATCAGACGCTGAGCCAACACGCCCAACAGAGCGGCCGAAACCATGAACGGTTCTACGCCCATTTCTGCCAAACGCGCCACTGCCCCCGCCGCGTCGTTCGTGTGCAGCGTCGTCAGCACCAAGTGTCCCGTCAAAGCAGCTTCCAGAGCAGTTTTGGCCGTTTCCTTGTCCCGCGTTTCCCCCACCAGCATCACGTCAGGGTCTTGCCGCAAAAATGCCCGCAGAATGTTGGAAAAAGTCAAGTCTTTTTCCCGAATTACTTGACATTGGGTAATTCCTGGCAAAGCATATTCGATCGGGTCTTCCGCCGTACTGATATTAACCCCCGGATCGTTCCGTTCCGCCAGAATCGAGTACAGAGTAGTTGACTTGCCCGAACCCGTCGGCCCCGTCACCAAAATCAGTCCGAACGGACGGCTAGCACTCTCTCGCACTAAAGCCAGAGTTTCTTCGTCGGAGATTAACAAACCCAAACCCAACTGAGTGCTGGAACTGTCCAAAATCCGCAGCACGATTTTTTCGCCGTACCGGGAAGGCAAGCTATTCACCCGGAAATCCACCGTGCGTCCCTCAAATACCCGGCGGATGCGGCCGTCTTGAGCTTGTCGGCGTTCGGCAATATCCAGGTTGGCAATAATCTTGAAACGAGCGGTAATCGATGCGACTACCTGCTTGGGAAACCGGAAATACTCTTGCAGCACCCCGTCTTTCCGCATCCGAATCCGCATGAACTCTTCTTGAGGTTCTACGTGGATGTCAGACACCTTTTCCGACAAAGCTTTAGCCAAAATGATATTGACCGCCTTAATTACGGGAGCCGCCTCAGCATCGTCCAATGTGTTAGCGAGGTCTTCTTGGTCGCTACTCTCCTCTTCTAGGGAGAGCTCGCCAAAATCTCCCTCCCCTAAATCCATCTTTCTCTGTTTTTCGATTTCAGCTTTTTTAGCTTCCCTCTTAACTTGTTCGTCTTGGTAAGCAGAAGTAATGTCCTGGTAGTCGTCCGGCGTAATCACTCGCCGCTGCAAAGCCAAGCCGTGAGGCTGTAAAATCCGCCGCAAATCTTCTATGGCGTTGAGGTTGTCGGGATCTACCATTGCCACTAAAACCGCCGCCGGCTCAGTTTCCGTCTTCGCTACGGGTAAAAACCGACCTTGGTGACAAATGTCGAGCGAAATCTTCAACGTCTCGAGCATAAGTCCCAGTTGCTCGTTAGACATTTCGCTCATCTCCGGGTCAAATGCTTCAACCCCGTAGACTATCTTCCGTTCAAACATCTGCTGCTTCTTGTAAAGTCGCAGCAATTCTGGGGGTAACGGCTGCCCGGTAAGTGCTTCTAATACCTCCGTCAAACGCTTGCCCGACTTCTGGCTTTCAATTTGAGCTTGCTTGACTTGCTCGCCGTTGACGTAACCCGACTGAATCATCTTGGTGAGAGCCGGAGTAAAAACGCTTAGAGCAACTATCGATGTGGATCGAGGCGCGGATGTGCTAGTCATAAAAAACACTCAATAGGTGGGAAACTCAGTCACAAAGAGTGCTGAGAGGAAAACCAACGCGGGGTTTTAACCCCCGTATTCTTTGCTTATGGATCAGCTATCATGTTGTTGCTCAATCCCTATCTCTCAAGTGTAAGCTCGTAGTCACCTCTAAGCTTCGTCCACAAATTGACGAGACATTGGAGGGGTTTGCCGATGCTTGCCATCAAATCTTGTTCGTTGAGTGCTAAGTTGCTTACTTATTTGATTAACTTGCGGGATACTCTCGTTATAGCGTCAGGGCACATCACTTGGGGATTCCCCGTACCGGGAGAGAAAAGCGGGGCGGGGTGTGCCCCCTTCCCAGGCTAATTCTATTTTCCCAAATTGTTTGCTCAAATTACACCGTCCGTGGTGGCGCGGTTAGCTGTACTAAATTAAAGATGAGCTATGTTCTGTGATGATAGCTTTTACGAAAGCCTCGATCGCCCTTGTGAAATATATTTTGATTAATTATCTGCGATCGGTCACTGCCCGATCGTCGGCTGCATGAGTTCCCAGGGCAAATTTTGAGCTACTCTAGTTTTGGGTCAGTAAATATTACTTTGATTCTACCCTGGTGTCCGAACCTTTATGACGTAAGCTTGACGGTTCCAAAATCTTGGGAAGAGGCAAATTAGATATCAATCGTACTTAAAGATGAGCACCTCCGCCACACCAGCTAATGTCTATCATTTGACTGGCCAAAATTCGAGATTTCAAGCGACTTCGGCGGTATCGAATCATAAAAACCACAGCCCCAATTCGCATCAAGATTAACAACCTAGTATCTGAGTTACACAAGCACACAGTTAACTACTTACTCACTCAATACAAATTCCTTTTTCTCCTGACTTGGAAAACTCAGCAAATGGTAATAAATGCCAGCATCAGCTTGCAACTAAAACAGCCTGATTGATGATAATTTAAGTCAGTATCGTTTAAGCAAACCTTGAAACATCAAGCCTCCTAGGTGGGAAATATTGTAGTAGACTTAACAGCAAAATATACTTATAAAAATTGTGGCAAAGGCGATCGCGTTAATGAAAAATGAGAAACCAACAAACGTTGGGTTGCCCCCATTGCTGCCATATTATACGTAAATATCTAAACGGGTCTTTGAATATTTTATGGAAAGCTTTGAGCAATGTCTCCAGAGCTGGCTAGTTTTCCTCTTTTCACATTGTGCCATACATAGTAAATTCCAGTCCTCTAGATTTACCGGGTTAACTGTATCTGCTAGAATTGATAGGGTTCTGTCGCGCAGCTTTTGTCAGGAACTCAGGGCTAAAGCCACTGAGCTTGTAAGAAATTACAAGCTGTTCTGACCAGACCCCTCTCAGGAGGAGACGTTATTCAGGTCACGACACCGGAGAGTGCGACGCCAGTTTTCCGCTCTGTCATCTGCAATTAAACAGTTTTAAAGTCACTGAAACAGTGTTGCAGGTCTAACAAGCCTTTATAACCAGGTCGAGGCGAACATTACCCCGCAAGGGAGAAAGGAGACAACTGTATCTCCATTGGAGGGGCAACAATACCCCTCTAACCCCGAAAGGGGATTCAAGGCGGTTGAAACCGCCGAGTCGTTTTCCTCTCAGGTCTAAAGACTCTGAGTTTCCCACTTACCGAATATTTTTTATGATGGACGAGGAAAAACAGCAAGATCAAGATCCTAACTCAACTGGGGAAACCACCCCAGAGGGTTCGCCAATGGCAAGCGAAAATCCGGCGGCATCAGGAAACTCGAACGAATCGGCGGATTGGGAGCTCGAACTTGCTCGAGCTTATCAAAGTGCTCAGGGCGATCGCACCCCAGCAAACGCATCGGGGCCTACCGTCACCGGCAGTTCAACCAACAGTCCGACTGCAGACGCAGCGGAGCCTTGGAAGAAGGAACTGGCCCAGGCAAACGAGGAAAAAGAGGCTTTAAAAACTCAGTTGCAAGCCGCATCCGCTCAACTAGAAGAACTGAAAAATCAAAATCTCCGCCTAGCAGCAGATTTTGAAAACTTCCGCAGGCGTACCCAAAAGGAAAAAGAAGAGCTAGATTTACAGGCAAGGTGTCTCACGATCAAACCCCTGTTGCCGGTAATTGACAATTTCGAGCGCGCTCGATCGCACATCAAGCCGCAAACCGATGGCGAAATGAACATTCACAAAAGCTACCAAAGCGTTTACAAGCAAATGGTAGACGGCCTCAAGCAAATCGGGGTTTCTCCGATGCGCCCCGAAGGTGAACAGTTTGACCCCAACCTCCACGAAGCTCTGCTGAGCGAGCCAAGTGACGAACACGAGGAAGGAACAATTATCCAAGAACTAGAACGCGGCTACATTCTGGGCGAGCGCGTCTTGCGGCACGCCAAAGTGAAAGTTGCAGCGGCTGGGCTATCTGTGGTAGCCTCAGATGAAAATCCCGATAGTTCGGAAGGTTAATCGGGATACAAGCTACTGCATTCCTCAAAGTCACTGACCCCCGAATAGAATTCGGGGGTTCCAAGGTGGCAGACTCACCAACTTCTTAGTTAAAGATGACTAAAAGCAAGTCAGCGCTTTCTCCAAAAATTCTGAAAAATGTTTTTACCCGTCTTTGATATTGCTTGAGGACATCAAGTTTATTTCCTACAAATCTGGTCCGGTGATGCTTGTTTGAACAAGCTGAGTCGTTTTTCCTCCCCCAACCTGTAGTTGGAGGTTTCCAAACATCCCACAAAGTTTTATGAGGCGCTATGGGAAAAATTATTGGAATTGACTTAGGCACAACTAACAGTTGCGTAGCTGTGCTAGAGGGCGGTAAACCCGTCGTGATCGCCAATTCCGAGGGTGGCCGCACAACTCCGAGTATAGTAGGATTCGGCAAGGCGGGCGATCGCTTAGTAGGTCAACTAGCCAAGCGGCAAGCTGTAACTAATGCTGTAAATACTGTCTACAGCATCAAACGATTTATCGGACGGCGGTGGGACGACACGGAAGAAGAACGAGCCCGAACTCCCTATACCTGCATAAAAGGCAAAGACGATACCGTTAACGTCCAAATTCGGAACAAGGTTCACACTCCCCAGGAAATCTCGGCAATGGTACTCCAAAAGCTCAAGCAAGATGCTGAAGCTTATTTGGGACAAACTGTTACCCAAGCAGTGATTACAGTGCCAGCCTACTTCACAGACGCCCAACGGCAAGCTACTAAAGACGCCGGTACGATCGCGGGTCTAGAAGTCCTGCGGATCGTCAACGAACCGACGGCCGCAGCCCTTTCCTACGGGCTAGACAAGCAAAATATAGAACAGAAAATCTTGGTCTTTGACTTGGGCGGCGGTACTTTCGACGTTTCGATCCTGCAACTGGGAGACGGAATTTTTGAAGTCAACGCTACCTCCGGTAACAACCATCTCGGAGGAGATGACTTTGACGACTGCATAGTCCAGTGGCTGGTAGAAGCTTTCCGCACTCAAGAAGGCAGTGACCTCTCACAAGACAAAATGGCCTTGCAACGCCTCCGAGAAGCGGCGGAAAAAGCGAAAATCGAACTCTCCAACCGGGAATCCACCTCAATCAACTTGCCCTTCATCTCCTCTGACGACAAAGGGCCGAAGCATTTGGAAATGGAACTCTCCAAAGCTCAGTTTGAAAAACTGGTGGCTCATTTGGTACAAGCGACGATCGATCCGGTGACTCAAGCCCTCAAAGACGCAAGTTTGACCCCCAAAGACATAGACAGGATTATTTTAGTGGGAGGCTCAACCCGGATTCCGGCAGTTCAAAAGGCAATTAGCAAGTATTTTGGGGGCGTTTCTCCCGATAAATCTGTCAATCCCGACGAAGCTGTAGCGGTAGGCGCGGCAATTCAAGCCGGGGTGTTGGGTGGTGAAGTCAAAGACTTGCTGCTGCTCGATGTGACGCCGCTCTCCCTGGGACTCGAAACCTTGGGCGGGGTGTTTACCAAAGTAATCGAGCGTAATACAACTATTCCCACCAGCCGATCGCAAATGTACAGCACGGCGGCAGACGGGCAAACCTCGGTAGAAATTCACGTACTCCAAGGCGAGCGGGCATTGGTTAAAGACAATAAAAGTCTCGGCAAATTCCTGCTCAAAGGCATTCCCCCAGCCCCCCGAGGCGTACCTCAAATCGAAGTTACCTTTGAAATCGATGCCAACGGGATTCTCAAAGTCGCTGCTGAAGACAAGGGAACCGGAAAAGAACAAAGCATCCAAATTTCCAATACAGGGGGATTGAGCGAAACCGAAGTCGAGCGGATGCGACAAGAAGCCGAACTTTACGCCGACGAGGACATCAAGCGCGCTCTACTCGTCGAACTCAAAAATCAAGCTGACTCCCTCGTCTATAATTGTGGTGTAACTTTAAAAACCAACGCGCAACTGCTGAGTGACGAACTCAAGGCCGAAGCGGAAACAGCCGCAGCAGCCTTGCGGGCAGCGATGACTAACCCCGACATCACAATCGAGGAACTCACGCCCGCAATCGAATCTTTCAAGCAACTGCTATACTCGCTGGGGACAGCAGTCTACGACCAAGCCCGCAGCGGGGTAGCCCCGTCGGGAGCTGTTGTTGAAAGCGAGATGATGTCAGAAGTAGAATCATCAGAACCAGAAGAGGTTCAAGCGGACGACGACAGCATTTTGCTGAAAGAAGAGCTGCTGGTGGCGCCGGAACCAAAGCCGGAACCAAAGCCGGAACCAAAGCCGGAACCAAAGCCGGAGCGACAGTCAAAACGACAGTCAAGTCCACAGTCAAATCCACAGCCAAGTCCACAGCCAAGTCCACAGCCAAGTCCACAGTCAAAACAAAAACAGAAGGTTCCCGAACCAGAAGTTGATGATATGAATCCTTTCCTTTAAAACAGAAAAGCTAAAAATTAAAAGTTAAAAATTAACAATGAGAATTTTTGATTTTTAATCTGTAATTTCAGGAAAGGTAGCCCGTTTCTTTTTCGTACACTTTTTGTTATTTACCTCCAGGCAAGCAGCTCTATGGCCGGTGATTACTATGAAATATTAGGCGTTTCTCGCAGCGCAGACAAAGAAGAAATTAAGCGTGCTTACCGCCGCCTAGCTCGCAAGTACCATCCAGATGTCAACAAAGAATCCGGTGCCGAGGAGCGGTTTAAAGAAATTAACCGCGCTTACGAGGTACTCTCAGAACCAGAAACCCGCGCCCGTTTCGATCGTTTCGGCGAAGCAGGGGTCAGCGGTGCAGGTGCGCCTGGGTTCCAAGACTTTGGTGACAGCTTTGCCGATATTTTTGAAAGCTTCTTTCAGGGTTTTCAGGGAGGTGTCGGTCAACAACAGCAAGGTCGCAGGCGCAGCGGGCCGGTGCGCGGAGACGATTTGCGCCTCGATTTGCGCCTCGATTTTCGGGAAGCCGTGTTTGGTGGGGAAAAAGAACTCCGCATCAAGCATTTAGAAACCTGCGAAACTTGCACCGGGACTGGTGCAAAACCGGGAACCCGACCCCAAACCTGCTCGACTTGTACCGGCAGCGGTCAAGTCCGACGCGCTACCCGCACTCCTTTCGGCAGCTTTACTCAAGTTTCAGTTTGCCCTACTTGCAACGGCACGGGGCAAGTGATTGAGGATAAGTGCGAAACTTGCGGCGGCCGAGGCCAGAAAGAAGTGATGAAAAAGCTGAAAATCACTATTCCGGCTGGGGTTGACAACGGTACTCGCTTGCGCGTTTCCAATGAAGGGGATGCCGGCAAACTGGGTGGGCCGCCCGGAGATCTTTACGTGTTCTTGGCGGTGAATGAAGACCCGCTATTTAAGCGCGACGGCACTAATGTTAGCTCGGAAGTTAAGATTAGTTATTTGCAAGCAATTTTAGGGTGCCGGTTGGAAGTGGAAACCGTAGACGGGCCTACGGAATTGTTGATTCCTAGCGGAACTCAGGCAAATACGGTTTTGACTTTGGAGAAAAAAGGGGTGCCTCGGTTGGGAAATCCAGTCAGTCGCGGCGATCATTTGATTACGGTGTCTATTGACATTCCGACTAAGGTGACTGCTGAGGAACGGGAGTTGCTGATGCAGCTTGCTAAGCTGAAGGGCGATCGTACTGGTAAAGGCGGCTTGGAAGGGTTTCTGGGTAATTTGTTTCAGAAATAAGCAATTTTTGACACCAATTGGTGTCAAATTTTCCTGTTTCAGGATTCCCCGGCAATTGGTTTTAGTATCTGTCAAAAAAATGTGTGCAATTGCTCACAAAAATGGCAGGTGGCCTGTTCCTGGGCATTGCGTTTCAGCAGCGCTGAAAAAAGTGAGCGCAATTGCGCTCACTTTTTTCAGAAAGAATAATAGTCTGTGTCCAATTGGAAAGAAAATTTTAGATTCTCCAGTTTCCAGGCAATTTGTTTAAAAAAGTAAGGCTTTCAGGATTTGAGATTGCAAAAAGCATTATGAATTCAACATCGAAAATTGAAAATCCCAAATCCCCAGATGCCAAAATTGATCTGCGGGGTACTCCCTGTCCTCTGAATTTTGTCCGCACTAAACTGCGCTTGGAGCAAATGGCACCGGGTGCTGTTTTGGAGGTATGGCTGGATGCTGGGGAGCCGATCGAACAAGTACCTGATAGTCTCAAAATGGAAGGCTACCAGATTCTGGAAACGCAATTTGTCGCGGATGAGCCGGAGTCGGGATTTTTTTCAATGAAAGTGCAGCGCCCAGAAGACAAGGAAGCGGGATGAGCCTGAATTCACCCTCGATCGTCGGTACTGTAATTGCTGTTCAGGCTAACTTCTACCAAGTGAGGTTAGATCCCGAAGTCTCCATTAATGGGAAAAATGCTCCCCTCGCTGATTCTCCGATTCTCCTGTGCACTCGTCGCACTCGACTGAAAAAAATTGGTCAACAGGTGATGGTGGGCGATCGCGTGGTGGTAGACGAACCGGACTGGACTGACCGCCGAGGTGCAATTTCTGAAGTCTTCCCGCGCCAAACAGAACTCAACCGCCCGCCTGTAGCTAATGCCGATCGCATTCTCCTGGTTTTTGCCCTCGCCGAACCCGACTTAGATCCCGCATCATTAACTCGGTTTTTAGTCAAGGCCGAATCTACAGGTTTAGAGGTGAGTTTGTGCCTGAACAAATGCGATTTGGTCACGCCCCAAGAGTTGGAACAGTGGCGCGATCGGCTTTCAGGCTGGGGTTACGAACCAATGTTTATTAGCGTCCGCAGCGGTGCAGGAGTTCAGGAAGCTCCCGCTAATGGTCAAAATGAAATTTTTGCGTCGGAACCGCATTTCAATGACTTAGCGGAGAAAAGAGAGTCATCTCTGCCGAGTTATGAGGATAACCCCCAAGCTCCAAATTCTGTCAAAGCGTTACATCCGTTAAACCCCGTACATAGCCCATTGCCGAACTTGCTTCTAGACCACCTGCAAGGGAAAATAACGGTAATTTGTGGCCCTTCTGGAGTTGGCAAATCCAGCTTGATCAACCAACTGATCCCGGCCCTGAACCTCCGAGTGAACGCTGTTTCCGGCAAACTCGGCCGCGGCCGCCATACCACTCGCCATGTCGAACTATTTGAACTCCCCGGCGGCGGACTTTTGGCCGATACTCCGGGCTTTAATCAGCCGGCTCTCGAATGCGATCCCTCAGAGTTAGCCGAATATTTCCCAGAAGCGCGCCAGAGGCTGGCTTCGGGTAGCTGCCAGTTTAGCGACTGTTCGCACCGAGACGAGCCTAACTGTGTCGTGCGGGGCGGTTGGGAGCGCTATGAGTATTACTTGCAGTTTCTCGAAGAGGCGATCGTCCGCCAACAAGCTCTGCAAAATTCCAGCAGCGCCGAATCGAGTTTGAAGCAGCAAACCAAGTCGGATGGTACGCAGCATTACGAACCGAAGCTGCAAACTAAAAAATATCGCCGCTCTTCCCGCCGCCTTCAACACCAGTCACTCCAAGATATGTGTCAAGACTTAGAGGAATTGTGAGGAAGTCGCCGCCCATCGCCCGCGGGCACTAGAAAACAGTACCAAGACTTACCCAGAAACCGGGTTTCCTCGACGAAAATACTTCGTTACACCCCAAGGCCCTGTTCGCAAAACCGGCTTTCTTTAGTCGCGAGTGCGTAAGTCCTGAGTACATTAATAGCTAAAATTAAATGGCCTTAGATTTGTTAAAAAAAGTAGAACAGAAGCAAAAGTTAGCGGGTACTGCAGGAGCAAAAATATTGTGAATATTCAAGAACTGTTTCAAAAAGGCGGCCCCGCCATGTGGCCCCTGTTGGTGTTATCGATTTTATCTTTGAGTACAATTATCGAGCGCTTGTGGTTTTGGGCAAGCCTCCTGAGCAAAGAAAAGCAGATAGTTAACCGCATTCTGGAAGCGGCTCGCAGCGATTGGGGGGCTGCTAACGAGATTGCCAGACAAGCTAACCGACAGCCGATCGGGCGATTTCTTTCTGCACCCCTGCGGCTCTACAATCCCGAACCAGATTTATTTCGACTCGCACTCGAAGCTGCAGCCGATGAAGAGTTGGCTTCTATGCGTCGCGGTGACAAAATCTTAGAAGCTACGATCGCTCTCGCCCCTTTGTTGGGCTTGCTGGGAACAGTTCTGGGCTTGATTAACTCCCTGAGTTCTATCCGTCTGGGCGACATCGGCACGGCGGCAACAACTGGTGTGACTTTGGGGATTAGCGAGGCGCTGATCACGACTGCTACTGGGATGGTAGTAGCAATTTTTACCTTGGCGTTTTATCGGATATTTCAAGCTTTTTTGTTCAACCAGGCAAAAATATTTCGCAAAGCTGGAAATGAACTCGAATTGCTTTACAGACAATACTGGCCGGCAGCTAATGCTAAAGGTCGATCGCCCGGTGCAGAATACAGCAATTCTTCTTTTGGTGCAGATGGTTTGAACAGGCGTTCTCTCAATTCTCAAGAATCGGGAGAACGGAATCGGGAGCCGAAATTGAAAGGTTCCGATCCGGCTGAAGATTCACCTTCTAATAATTAAAACTTCTGAGAACTGATGAAGATTAATCTAGATACTCCTGCTGAAGAGGCACGGATTGAGCTGGTGCCTTTAATTGACGTGATCTTTTGCATTCTGACGTTTTTTCTGCTGGCGGCTTTGCAACTGACTCGCCAGCAAGCCATTAATGTCGATTTGCCTAAAGCAAAGACTGGACAAACGCAGATGCGAGAGATGCTGATTGTCAGCATTGACGATTTCGGGCAAACTTATATCGATCAATTGCCTGTTAATTACCAACAGCTCGATCGAGTTTTAAAGAGTTTCCAAAGCCAAAATCCTACGGGGTTGATGGTACTGTACGCTCCTCAAAATGCTAGATATGCCAAAGTTGTCGAGGTTTTAGACAAATTGAGAGAGGTAGGGGGCGATCGAGTTGCCCTGGCAACTCTTCCTAGTTCGGCTTCCTCCCCATTGCCCAATACCTCGCTTCCCAATTCTGGCATTCCTGCGGCACCTGCGATGGGCAATTCCGGTCAACCTCTTCCTTCTCCTGTGGCTCCAGGGCAGCAACAGTTCAATCCAAATCAGTTTCAATCCCCTCTCCCGGCTCCAGGGCAGCAGCAGTTCAATCCAAATCAGTTTCAATCTCCTCTCCCGGCTCCAGGGCAGCCTAACAACTCTGGGGCCAATTTGGGTATTCCTCCTGTTTCGCCTGCACCCGCTGCTCCTAATTCAAGACCCGGAATCGCCATTCCACCGCAGGATGGCGGGGTCTCGAATTAGTGACAAGGAATAAGGTTCGGCAACGGATTGTGTAACGGATGTAACGGATGTCCGTCGGAAGAAGAAAGAAGGGAGAAGGAAGAAGGAAGAAGGGAGAACAGAGAAATAGAGAAATAGAAATTTTCCCAATTTCCTCATCTCCCGCTCTTCCGCTCTCCTCATCTCCCCCTCTCCTGATATCCTCATCTTTCAATCTCCCCCTTACAAGTGTAGGTTTTTTACAATGAAGAGGAACAACAGATATAGAGACTGGACGGGTCAGCCCATCATCTAGCT
>NZ_JAUBTF010000065.1:0-34941 GCF_036702355.1 Microcoleus sp. D3_18_C4 | reverse complement strand
TTTTTTGGCATAGGGGGTTTGGCGTCCCTGTGAATCGGCTGCCCTTAATTATAACTAATTATCCGAACCTGATATTACAGATTTATGGTAGAAACAAAAGGTCTAATCAAGTAAAAAAATCTATGATTTTTCCTGGCTGTCAATCCACCAATCTGACGGGGTGACAACCCCCTCATGTGCAAAAGACAGATTCTGAATCAAAAAACTGTTTTTTAATTTAAATATCGCTGCGGTTATTCACAACGGTTGCTCGGCTTGAGAAGGTGGCTCTTCTGGCAGCGGAATAAACTCTGTCTCTTGAGGAACCTGACCAAACCGCCCCTCTCTCCAATCGAGTTTAGCTTGCTCAATGCGCGAGTGCCGACTCGAAACAAAATTCCACCACTTATGGCGCTCACCAACAGGTTCACCGCCAATCACAATACAACGAGCCTTGCCTGAAGCAGAAATGTTTACTTCAGTGCCGGAAGTGAGAACTGCCAACCGATGTTGTTCCAGAGGCACTCCATCGATAACAAGCCCCTCTGTTACGCTGTAAACCGCCTGTTCGCTGTAATGGCCCGGTAAGGTAAATTCTCTTCCAGCAGTCAGTTGTACGTCCAGATAAATCATGGGTGAAAATATTTGAACTGGGGAAGTGCGACCATAGGCCTCACCCGCAATTAGGGTGAACGAAACTCCTGCATCCTCCCAAACAGGCAGTTCAGTTGCCGGATGATGCCGAAACCAGGGGTCGGTTTCTTCGTATTCATCGGGAAGTGCTATCCAGGTTTGGATGCCATGCAGGATGGCTTCTTTGCTGCGTTCGTCGTCAGGCGTGCGTTCGGAGTGGACAATGCCTCGCCCTGCTGTCATCCAATTCACCGCACCGGGACGGATTTCTTGAACGCTGCCCACACTATCGCGATGCAGCAAAACCCCTTCAAAGAGGTAGGTGACGGTTGCTAAGTTGATGTGCGGATGGGGTCTGACATCCACGCCCCGGCCGGGTGGAAACACCGCAGGGCCCAGATGATCAAAAAAGATGAACGGGCCTACCAGCGCTAGAACGTCTGAGGGAAGCAAGCGACGGGCTTGGAATCCACCTAAATCTTGAATGTGTGGCTCAATGAGATGCTGGATGGTATCCGTCATAATGTTTATGAATTTGGGAACGCTAATCGTCTATCTCAAAAGTGCATTATACAAAAAGCTATCCTGGTAGAGGGCGATCGCAATATCAGTGACTGGTCTAAACTTTCCCCATCGAAAGCTCTTTTAGAGTGTCGAGTTCTCAACGAGCTTTCTGCTTACGAGATGATGGAGAGTTCATCACTGACTTGAATCCGACCTTTGACCAGGGAGCGAATCAGACGATCGAGTGAGCCACGTTCTTCTTCACTGATGGACTCATCAAGGATGGCGGCCATCATGCCGTAGCGGTCAGCCTTGGTAACGCGGTGGGTATCGGTGACAGTGGCAATTAATTCGTTGATAGCGCCGGGGAGAAGATTAACTGGATACATGGGATTGTTTTGAACTCGACACCTTAATCATCTCGTGGTTTCTCCTAAGAGCAAGTGATGGTGCTGGTTTTTTTCCGTGATAATACTGAAAATATTGGGTGAACCAAGTCCGTGTTACCAGTGATTGAAGTCACAACATTGAAACCAATGCAGCGGTGGAACAATTACAACCCACCTTCAGCCCTTTGACTCTCACACCGTAATAATTTTCGTCTTACACGAGTCTGAACTTCCTGCTGTGCAAAAGTTTCAGACCTTCATAGGAAGAACTACCTCTTGACGACAGGAAAATCTGCTTTTCCCGGTTAACGTTTCTCTGCTTCGCCAATGAGGGTAAAAGCGGCCCAATCTACAGGATTAGGATGTTTTACCAATGTCACCAGCATGGCTTTCCGCAGCGCTTGGGCAATATCAGGCGTTAGTTGCATCTGCCGATAAAATTCCGCCATCAAGTCGGCTGTTGATTCATCAGATACTGACCACAGAGAAACTACAACACTCGGAACGCCTGCTGCAATAAACGAGCGTGATAAACCAATGATGCCATCACCTGTAATACGACCGCGACCCGTATTGCAAGCACTCAAAACGACGAGTTCGGCATTCAACCTCAAATTGAAAATTTCGCTAGCAGTGAGTAAACCACTGTCATCCTTGCTTGGGGCAAGTGCGATGACTCCAGGTACCCCCAATCCCTCCACGTCATCCAGGATGCCGTGAGTTGCTAAATGCACGATGCCCGATCGCTCTATTTGCTGTAAAACTGCTACTTTTGTCGCTTTGTCGCCTGTGAGCGGTTCAGCATTCAAAAGCTGAGCGATCGCGATCGCTTCGGTTTCAGAGTGTGGGAGTGATGACAGTTGTTGAGGAGGTTGGTTCGTCGTAAAGGCAACACTTGGCATGGTAGGATTCCCAACGACTAGCGCACCTTTTCCGGAAGCAAGCTGTTGCTGTTTCTTGGTTAAAGACAGCACTTGAATTGAAGGTGCTGTTAAAATAGTATGTTTTTCTATCAAGTAGTTTCCCGAACTATCTTGCAACGCGGCAAAGGGAACTAAGAACAAAGATTCATGAGGAATAAAGGTAATTCGCGACGCTGGATCTTGAGGTAGAAGGTCAGCAATTGGTTCGATCAGTAGTTGATAAAGCTCTTGCAATGACGGGTTTAAAAATCGTTGCTCGACAATAGGCCGGGTTGGCGTGGGATTTGTAGCTGGTTGGGAGCGCTGCTTGTTTCGCAGGCAACTGGGGATGAAGCAACGACCTTCAGTAACCAAGGCTTTTAATGAAGTTTTTTCCTCAACCAAACCTTTCAAAGTGATGCGACGAAAGTCAATTTTTCCGGTCGGCTGCATTACCCAGATATAAAGTTCTGAATCTTGCAGCTTTCTTTGACCATCAGCTTCTCTAACTTCTTTGATAATCGAGTAAGAAACTAAAGTGGAATTTTGTTGTTTAGCGATTTGCTGAATTTCCTGGATGTTGAGCGGTTTTATTTGACTTTCCGATGACTTTAGGGTAGCCTGGGCTGACTGGGAAGAAAAACGGTTGGTCAATAATCTCACAAAAGCTTGCGCCCGTCCCCGCTCTGTTATTTCTAGCGCTTTAGTATGCTGATTTTGATTAGCAAGCACTTCTTGCAACGTACTATAACTTGTTTCTTGAGTCTCAAAAATTGAAACTAAATTGAGGTCGTTATTTCCTAAATTTGACCGCAGAGATTCCCAAATCTCAATGGCTGAAAATAAAGCTTTGATAGCTTCTGCTGGTTGCTTTGCTTTGGATAAAGCGTCACCTAAATTTGTGAGTGCGCGGCCTTGGGCGTGACGATCGCTCAGTTCTCTGGCAATGACTAAACTTTGTTGGTGAGACTCAATCGCTTGACGATAATTTTTGACAGCATAGTAAGCAATTCCTAAATTCTCTAGAGCACGACCTTGAACGAAGCGATCGCCCAGCGCTGAGGCGATCGCTAAGCTTTGCTTCTGATCATCAATTGCTTTGGCATAATCGGTTAGGGAATAGTGTACTAATCCCAAATTGCTCAAAGCAAGAGCTTCGCCTCGGCGATCGCGCTGCTGTTTAGCGATCGCTAAACTTTGCTCTTGATATTCAACTGCCTTTTTATACTCTTTTTGGGCATAGTAAAGTAATCCCAAATTTCTTAGGACACTCGCTTCTAAATCAGCCGATTTTAGGGAATGCGCTACTTCCAAACTTTGCTCGTAGTATTCGATTGCTTTTTTATAATTGCCAATCGCGCCGTAAGCAGCTCCCAAACCAATAAAAGCCTGTCCCTTTCCCAATAAATCGGCCCTGGATTCAGCTTGTGCTAAGTGCTGCTGGTGGTAAGAAATTGCTTTTTCATAATCTCCGATCGCGTAGTAAGTCGCACCTAGATTGTTGAGCACGTAGCCTTCCCTAGCGCGATCGCGTCCAAGTCTCGCCAGCTCTAAATTCTGCTGGTAGCAGGCGATCGCTTTGCTGTAGTCTTTTGGCGCAGTCTGGAGAGGCAATCCTGCTTGTTGCCCCAGTAATTGTTCTTCAGTTAAGCATTGAGCGGCACTCGGTGTCAGGCTTGCTAAGTTTTGCGATTCGCGATTTCGATCCCCATTAAGCTGGCTCAATTGTTGAGCGGCAAGGGTATTAGGATTTCCTGGCTGTGTATTAGAGACTTGCACTGAGACAGGTACAGTGGCTGCCGCAGTTGTTATTGCATCTGAGTTTGCAAGCGTTGGTACGAGTGGTGTGGTGGTTGGGAGACCTAGTGGTTCTGGCACGCCCCTTCCTGGCGGCAGCGTGGGAGCTAACCCAGAGGAAGGAAATTCTAATGGTTCTACCACGCCTATTTCTGGCGGCAGCGTGGGAACTAACCCAGGGGAATTAGGATTATCTGGTTGTGGTACACCTAAGCCTAGAGGTGCGATCGCAGGGAATTGAATCCCAGGTGGTGCGAGTGCAGCAATTGTTGGCGGTTCTGGCGGTAGTAGGGGAGCTAACCCACCACTCCCAAAGCCGAAACCTGGCCAAATATCTAATCGTGGACTCCCCAAAACAAGGGTAGGATCGGTCAGAGATATTAATCGGCTGCCACTGGTATCAATGCTGTTGGGGTTATTGCTGCTAGTAACGAGGCGAATCCTACCCTCATAGGTCAGGATAGTACCCGGAGCGATCGCGTTCCCAGCTTGTAAAGTGATGTTTCCATCTGGTAGACCCATCTCAGCTACAGAGCTGAGGAAGCTGTTTTTGGCATTAATATTGTCACCAGAGGTGAGCAAACTGATGTTGCCTCCTCCAGAAAGGATAGAACCCGCTACAGTGATGTCTGCGTTGGAGCTGAGTAGAATATTACCGCCAACTCCTGCGCTCGTGCTCGAATCTATTCTGTCTCCGATGGCGCTAACACTGGATTCTGCTTGAAGGAGAATCGCGCTACCCCCAGAAGTTATGTTGCCTACAGTAGTTAAACCAGCCGCCCTAATCTCAATATTGCCACCCCTCCCTTGGGGAGATGTAGAATTTAAAGCGCCAATATTGAGCGTGATTCCCCCAATTGGCTCATTCCGAAAACCAATCGCGCTATCGCCGGAAATAATATCTCTGACACTAACATCGGTTCCTTGAATCTGGATTACGCCACCTTTCCCCGTACTGGAACTAGAATTTATTACCCCACTGACGTTGACCTCGCCTAGGATAGATAACTCGATCGAGCCACCTCCAGAAATGACATTTCCAAGAGTTACAGGCCCTGCATTTACTTTGATCTGGCCTCCAACTCCACCGCTATAGCTGGAATTTAGGGTACTATTGCCAGCGTTAAAGTAACCATCATTAAACACATAAATGCGACCGCCACCGGAGGTTATATTACCAGTCACAATGTCACCCCCAGTATCACCCCCACCAGCTTTGAGTTTGATCGCGCCTCCCACTCCTCTGTTAGAACTCGAATCAAAATTCCTAGCGCTGATGCTGCTGTTGTTGAAGCTGAGACTATTGAGGCTGATACTGCCACCGTTTGAGGTAATGTTTCCGACTGCAATGCTACCAAATGCCACAAGCCCGACATCGCCACCTATACTGTCGCTGCCAGAGTTGAGATTGCTTCCATCGATCGCACCTGCTTGACTGCTGAGGGTAATGTTGCCACCACTAGAGAGAATATTTCCCGTTGCTATATTGCCGTAAGCATTGAGAGAGATGTTACCCCCTCCGCTGCCACCAGTCGCGTTCAGAGTGCTGGCATCGGTGTCGATCGCACCTAGATTGCTAAGCAAGCTGATCTCGCCTGCCTGGATTCCGCTAGTGTGGATGTTGCCGGCACTGATGTTGCCTTCTCCATAAAGGGTGACTTTGCCTCCGTTTCCCAGGAAGCTAGAGGTTGTAATTCCACCGGTGGCGATCGCGTTTGTCCCATATAGGAAAATTGACCCACCGTTACCGGTTATCGAGGAAGCGTTCAAGGTGTTGGCGCTTGTATTGATGCTTCCCCCCGTGCTGTAGAGGGTAATATTGCCGGCATTGCCCGTTAAATTTGAAGTATTCAGGTTGTCCACTGCGATGTCCCCGGATGCTACCAGCGCGAGCTCTCCGCCATTTGAAGTAATGGATGCTGCTTGAATGCTGTTTGCAGCGCCTAAAAAAACTGAACCTGCGATCGCGATATTGCCAACTTGAATGCTGACAGGTGAAGAACTGGCCGGTGCTAGAGTGCTGTTTCCACCAGTGAGGGGAGTGGGTAGATTGCCAGCCGTAAAAACCAACTGCGGTCGATCGCTAGATGCGGAACTGATAGCGAGATCGCCGACTGCGATCGCGCCTTCGGCTTGCACTCCCAGAGAAGCGCCTGCGTAATTACCAAAAGAGACGTTTCCGCCTGAGACGATCGTAGAACCGCCTGAACTTGCGAAGTTGCCGGGGCTACCTTGAAGTGTGGCAATTGAGAAATCGCTGCCAGCTTTGAAGAGGGCATCACCGGATACAGTACCGTTACTGGTAAGTGTGATGCGGCCATCAGCGCTCAGTAAGCTTTGGGAGTGATTGCGCGCCTGGATGTCTATTTGGCGATCGCCCTGCACGGTTAGGTTTCCACCCACATCAGTAACAAAAGAGTTAGCCACGCTGTCGCGAATGCGGACAGCTTCCCCCGCTTGCAATTTCAAGTCACCGGTTGTTTGTA
This sequence comes from Microcoleus sp. D3_18_C4, assembly GCF_036702355.1. Lineage (NCBI taxonomy): Bacteria > Bacillati > Cyanobacteriota > Cyanophyceae > Oscillatoriales > Microcoleaceae > Microcoleus > Microcoleus sp. D3_18_C4. The sequence goes on along the minus strand of NZ_JAUBTF010000065.1, from coordinate 28,251 downwards.
GTTGCCTGTTTGCTAGGGTCAGGTTACGCGCCGCTGACACAGTAGCCGTTTGAGCAGACACTGCTAAATTTTGGTTGGCACCTGTTGCCTGAGTGTCGGCAATTGCCACATCGCCCGCTTCTACCCGCAAGTCTGAATTCGTTAGCTGTACGCTGCCGTCGCTGTTAACTGTAACGCCTGTAGCATTGCTGCTACCTCCTGTCAGCAGTTGGGACAGGGTGAGGGGACTCAACGGCACAGGGGCAGAACCTAGATTAGAAGAGGGGGAAATTTCTAAACTCAGCAGATGCCCTGCTTGAGAAATGCGGACTAAGTTTTCTCCGGGCACTGATGCGATCGCAATTTGCCCGGAAGGTGCTGACAAAGTACCGGGGCTGAGAACTGTTCCGCCTACTAAAGCTAGCGTTTGCCCGTTAGGTACGCTCAGTTGACCGAAATTTGCGATCGCCCCTGGCTGAGCTGTACCAAAATTTAAAATGCTTGGCGTTCCTATCAGCATAGCGTATTCATTAACGCCAACTGCCTGAAACCAATTGTTGCCAAATCCGATTCCGGTTGCTGTCGTTGCCAAAAATGAACCAGGCACGTTCAGTTGAGCGTTGGAACCAAAAACAATCCCCGCCGGATTCATCAAAAATAAGTTAGAACTACCGCCTATTACTTGAATTAAACCGTTAATATAAGAAGCATCGCCACCCACAACTCGCCCTAAAATATTGCGAATATTTGGATCAGAAATAAAGTTAACAATTTGACCGTCTGTGAGTCCAAACTGCTGAAAGCTATGAAAGAGATTAGTGCCGTCTTTTGAGCGCTGTCCGCCGTTGATGTTAAATTGATTGCCGGAGGCATTAACAGCAGTTCCTGTGCCATCGGGAGACGGAGTAATTTGCTGTCCTGTAGCCGCAGGTGAGAATAGTAATAAACCTAAAGCTACCACCCAAGTATAAGTCAAAAGTTGCTGTTGATATCTTTGAGTTATTCTTGTTGTAATCATTAGACTTCTCCCTGATTTTTTTTGCTGAACACGCTTAAATTATAATAAAACTTTTTCCTCAAAAAACATGAGTCGAGTTTAATCTCAGCAGGTTAAAAAGTGCGCTCATAGCTCAACTGGCGAACGTTTACAGAACCCATTTGAGATATAAGCGGCTGCAAGCCCGATCGGCATCAGCCTAATAACTATAGTCGGGAGAGTTTTTAGTTCCTAGTCTGAAACCCTTGATTTTTCCTTGGTAGTTCGATTGCCGAATCGCCTTGAAAGCGATATTCTACGGTTGGTTATCAAAAACTGTCCAAAGTCTTGTAATAAAACAAAGATTAACCTTGGCACTTGCATCAACTAGAGTTCTCTAAAAATTACTGACGAGGATTTTGCACGTCTATATCCAAGCATTTACCCGTTCTCTTCCCCTACCTTGCCACAACCGGAAAAAACAAAGATTCGAGGATGCTCCACTCTTGGTCTGTGAGGCTGGTAGAGTATGGCATAACTACTTCTTGATACGAATTTTGCAGTCACTTTACTTCAATACAGTAAAAAATGTCAAATGGGTTCTATAAAAGCGATCGCCCTTCCCACTCCCCCATCCCCGGAAGTCGGTGAAGCGTAGCTATCCCATAGGGAATCGCCCTTTTATCCAAAATCAAAATAAGTAGACAGACAAAAAATTAGTCCGCCTACTTAATCCCTAACTAGAAATCACTCCCACTCGATCGTTCCCGGCGGCTTAGAAGTAATATCGTAAACCACCCGGTTCACCCCCTTAACCTCATTCACAATCCGGTTCGATATCAGTTCCAACAAATCGTAAGGAACCCGCGCCCAATCAGCCGTCATCCCGTCTTCACTCTTAATAAATCGCAGAACGATCGGGTAAGCATAAGTGCGCTGATCGCCCATCACGCCTACACTGCGAATCGGCAGCAAAACTGCAAAAGCTTGCCAAAGTTCACCGTACAATCCGTGCCGGTTAATTTCTTGGCGAACAATGAAGTCAGCATCCCGCAAAATATTTAGTCTCTCGGAGGTAACTTCTCCGATAATCCGAATCGCCAATCCCGGGCCTGGGAAAGGTTGTCGGTTCACGATTTCTTCGGGAAGCCCGATCGATCGGCCGACTTTTCGCACCTCATCCTTAAACAGTTTTCGCAGCGGTTCAATCAGCTTAAATCGCAAATCTTTCGGCAAACCGCCGACGTTGTGGTGGCTTTTAATTTTAACAGCAACTCGCTCGCCACTTTTCGGGTCTGCATTAGTGTCAGCCGACTCAATCACATCAGGATAAAGAGTGCCTTGGGCGAGGTAGTCGAAGGGGCCCAGACGCTTCGATTCTTCTTCAAATACGTTGATAAATTCGTGACCGATCCGCTTGCGTTTTACTTCAGGATCGGTAATCCCTTCAAGTTGAGCTAAAAAGCGTTCCCGAGCATTAACATATTCAACGTCAATGTGGAATTGCTCTTTAAATAATTTTACCAACCGTTCTGGTTCATACTTCCGCATAAACCCTTGGTCGATAAACATACAGGTAAGTTGGTCGCCGATCGCCTTGTGCAGCAAGAAAGCCAAAGTAGAAGAATCTACACCGCCGGATAGAGCCAGCAAAACTCGTTTATCCCCCACTTGTGCGCGAATTTCGCGAATCGATTCCTCAACAAAAGTAGCTGTCGTCCAAGTCGGTTCGCACTCGCAAATGTGGTAAACAAAATTGCGAATTAAAGCTATTCCCCCGATCGAGTGAACTACTTCTGGGTGAAACTGAACACCGTACAAATTTTTCTCGTGGTGAGCAACAGCAGCACACGGAGTATTGTCCGTGTGAGCGAGGATCTCAAAACCCGTCGGCAGTTGAGTACACGAGTCTCCGTGGCTCATCCACATCGTGCTGCCCTCTTCGACATTTGTCAGCAAATCCGTAGGATCGTCAATAAATAGCGATGCCTTGCCGTATTCCGCTAATTTCGATCGCTCAACCGTGCCTCCGAGCTGCTTGACCATCAACTGCATCCCGTAGCACACTCCCAACACCGGTATTCCCAAATTCCAAATTTCTGGGTCGCAGTGGGGTGCTTTTTCATCGTATACAGAACTCGGGCCTCCTGAAAGAATAATTCCTTTAGGATTGATAGCTTTTAACTGTTCAGCAGTAGTGCGGTAAGAAATAACTTCTGAATATACTTGAGTTTCGCGAATTCGACGAGCAATCAGTTCGGAATATTGCGAACCGAAGTCGAGAATCACGATGATCTGGCGATCAATCTGCTGCATTAAAGAGTTTGTGAGAACGGATTCAGTTTCTATTTTAGTAGTCACGGTTATTGCGTAATTGCTAAGTGATAATTGGGCAGAAAGTAGCGGACGTATCTGTCGCGGTCTCAGTACAATTCTAAGGAAGGCGAGGAACCATTGGTCGCTAGGAATAAATCTTATTTATACTAGATTGCAGTCAGCGATGTTAGTCTATTAATCGGGTACAAGGCAAGCATAGATTTACTTCGCTCCTTACCCTAATTAATTGAATTCTTGCTTCAGAAATAACTTCCAGAAGCAACCTAGTATAATTAAGGTCTAGGGACAGAGAATTATTACTTGTTAAATATTCTCCCTGACCGATGTTTTAAACAGAATTCAGGGGTATTCACACTACATTAACAAATTTGGGTCAAAAATGTATCTCCTATTTCACTTTTAACAATAATTTTGCGATCGCGCCCGAACATCACCGAGCCCACGGGGATGTGCAAGTTAGTGTGAGTAAAAATGCAATCCGATGACCGCAAGTCTATTTGTCGGGCGATGTCGCCGTAAATTTGATCGACCCAATTGCTGCCAGTTTGGGCGTCCAAAGCCCGCAATTGCCCGAGAGCATCTTCGGCTGTCGCTGCGGCAAAAATTGCGGAACACGCATCGGCAGGCATTCCAGCTTTAGCACAGTAAGCTGTGAGAATTTCCCTGCGCCCGTCAGCGAGGTGGTGGTGAGTGTGAAAAATTCCCGCCGCTAATTTCATCAGTTTCCCATGATAGCCAAACAGCAAAATTGACTGCACGCCCTGATATCCTGCTTCTACCAGCAGCGGGCCGAGCCAGTTAGCGGTTTTGACTAGCCTCTCAGGATTAATCCCCAGTTGTCGCGCCAAATCCAAACCGTTTTCGCCGATGCAGAAAACCAAACAGTCAAACAGTTCGGCTTTTTGTTGCAGTTGTTCGCGGTAAAGTTCCAACTGTCCAGGGGCACTGAGTGGTTGAGAAATACCAGTTGTACCCAGCAGCGAAAGTCCTTCTACCACGCCGAAAGCTTCGTTAGAAGTCCGGGTGGCTAGTTGCCGCCCAGACGGCAGAATCAGGGTGACAGTAATTTTTTCTCCCCCTGCGAGTTCTCGGCTCAGATTCGATCGCAACAGCCGCATTGCGTAATCATAGATTGCCGCTCCTCCACCTGCTTTATGATGTCCAATTCCCTCCCCGCCAACAATCTGTATTTGTTCCCCCTCTCCTTCTCTCCGCAATTCCACCATTGCCCAAACGGGGGTATTGCGAGTCAGATCGAGATTGTCCCCCGGATCGGAGCGAGTCACACCTAAAGCGGTACCAGTTTTAAGTACAGACGCCTGTTCGATCGGAATTTCTACCGTTATTGGCGGTTCCAGTAAATTTACTGATACGCTATCTAGAGAGTGAATACCCTCACGCAAGCACCGCAAAGCTGCAAGTGCTGCCGCACAGGCAAATACTGGCAGTGTATACCCGGATAAAGGTTGAGTTTTGGTCACAATCTAATGCAGAAATCCGTAAATTTGCTGAGAATCGACATCACACCTTAGCAGTGATATCTCTCAAACGTTTAAGTTTAATTCTAGGGTTTGCTATTATCTGCAGTTAGCGTAATTTTTGTCAAGTAATAATTTTGTCCTAGCAGTTCCCGATCTCAGCCACAATTTTTTTGAGGTGCGGTAGCGGAGCCCTCGTAGAGGATCGCCAATAACCCACTCCGAAGCCTTACGAGCACCTGCGGGGGATTTCCATAAACAACCCGGAATCTCGATCGCCAGCGCTAGGACTGAACCAACGGATTCCAGGAATTAGGTACAAATCGTCCTTCAGCAATATTCGGCAAGTCGATCGTCCTTCATTCTATAGATTTAGCTAGCCGTAAAGGTGCCAGAGGCGAGTCGAGGATCGGGCGCTAAATTTGCTTGGGCTTTTGGGGGACGTGTTTGAGGCGGAATTTGAGCAATTTTTGGCAGGCAAAATGCTGGGATCGCTTCTTTGTTAAGCCCTACAACCTACTTTTTTACAATTACCCAATTTATATCTCCCAAGCGGTTGATGTCCTAGCGATTGCCAGTCATTTATATTGATATGAATTACCCGGACGTGCCAGTCCTACTTTCGAGCTAGCCTCTTGAAGGTGGGGCTGGTTTTATCTAACCCTATTACTTCAATTCTCCAATCTAAAATCTAAAATCTACAATCTAAAATCGATTGACTATGGTTGAACCAGTTGCAGAGTTAAATGAACCTCTATCTCTTCAGACTCCAGAAATAGTAGACCCGAAAATATTTCAGCTCGTTCTCTCTGCAAAAACAGCTCTCAAAATTTCTAAAAAAGACGTTCGATCGACCCTGAAAGCCTCAACTTTAGACGGCGTTTTCGCGGCTGTCTTCGAGTCGGCGACTGGCGGCGTGCTGCTGAGCAACTTCTTGCTGCAACTCGGGGCGAGCAGCGTGGAAATAGGTATATTCTCGGCTATTCCGATGGTGGTAAATCTCCTGCAACCATTAGGAGCCTACATCGCAGATCAGACAACCAGCCGCCACTGGTACAACCTATTTGTATTCGGCGTGTCGCGGCTGCTGTGGCTGGTGCTGGCGGTGGCAATTGTTTGGGGTTCCCAGCACGCAGACCTCCACCAACTGCTGCAATGGACACTGGTAACAGTCGTAGCAGCTAGCGTGCTGGCAGCTTTTGCCAATTCTAGCTGGTTCAGTTGGATGGCTACTGTGGTTCCTCAGCGCTTGCGGGGACGCTATTTTGGCTTTCGCAACAGTGCTGTCAGCCTCATCACTTTGCTGGGAGTGCCGTTGATGGGATTGGGAGTTTCAACTTGGGACGGCGGTCCAATTTTGGGCTACGGTATTGTTTTATTGGTGGGTGTTTTGGCGGGAATGATTAGTTTGGGGTGTCAATGCTTCATGGTTGATGTGAATCCCCAGGTCTACAAAAAAGATGCACAGAAAGATCGACTTACAGAGAAAAAAGCAAAGCAAATAACAGATTTTGTGCCTTCTGTGCTGAAAGATTCTAATTTTTTAATGTTTATTCTGTACTTCAGTGTGTGGACATTTGCTGTTAATCTCAGCGCGCCTTTTTTTAATATCTACCTGCTGAAAGATTTAAGCTTGGATGTGAGTTTAGTAACGGTTTACACCAGCTTAAGTTCCGGGGCAAATCTACTGCTGCTGATGTTTTGGGGTAAGTTGGCCGATCGCTGGGGAAATCGCCCTCTGCTAATGGCGGTGGGGCTGGTGGTGGCGGTAACGCCTTTGCTGTGGTTGGGTACGGGCAATTACCCGTTTTCGGTGTGGGTGTGGCTGCCGCTGCTGCACTTGTTGGGGGGAACGACTTTAGGGGCGATCGCGCTGTGTAGTAACAATATTCAAATGGAGATAGCGTCGATCGAGCAACCTTCGACTTATTTTGCGATCGCCGCAGCGGTTTCGGGATTAGCTGGGGCTTTGGGAACTACCGCCGGCGGCTTTCTTGCCGAACTTCCTGGCATGAGTTTGGGATCACTGTTTGCCCTCTCGGCTGCTGTGCGGCTGGTAGGCTTGCTGCCTTTGGTTTTGGTGCGAGAACCTCGTAGCCAGTCGCTGCGGTCGATCGTCCCCACTTTTGGACGTTTCAAATTTAACCGGGGCTAGGAAATTTTCGCACAAATTTACTGATCGAGAAACCAGAAAAGCCCACCGCAGAAAATCTGAGAGCGGCTAAAACAAATTTTAATCCAAAACATAGTCCAAAGCTGCCACTTGTTCGTCCCCTACGTCACCATTATCTTGCAGCTAAATGACAAATAGATCAGATATAGCTGTTCTAAAAACTGACCTGGCATAGCGTAAATGTGTTTAAATGTTTCTTAGCTAGGGCGTCGGAGCGCTACTTCTGTTAGGAGAATCGAGCATTTTTCCCTAACCAAAGCTACTATTTCACACTCTGAATTTTTTACGTTTTAGCAGAAACGAGCATTTTCTCCGAACCAAACCTACGGTTTAACGCTCTAAGTTTTGAAGTTAAGAAATATAAATAAGCTTCACATTTTAATACAATAAACTCGACTAGATGGTATTTTGGGACTAATATCCGGAGAATCGAAATAGCTAAAGATTGCCCAGCCAGATAACAATAGGGTCGAGCAAGAAATTAGGAGCGATCGCCTGACGCGATACAAAAACGGGAATTGGCAATTCTCTTGTAACCGATTACTAATGACACCTCGCTATCCAATTTCAGATTCAAAGAGAGAATTTAAAAATGAAACGTTTAATCGTTTGCTGTGATGGAACTTGGAACAAACTAGATACTCAGTGCCCAACTAATGTGGTTAGGCTTGCCCAGGCCGTGAAACGGACAGCCAGTGACGGGGTTCCGCAGATCGTGTTTTATGACGAGGGAATTGGAGTAGACAGTAACAAGATTGTGGGCGGAGTCACTGGGCTGGGAATCGATAAAAATATACAAGATGCCTATCGTTTTCTTTCTTTCAACTACGATCAGGGTGACGAAATCTATCTATTCGGGTTCAGTCGCGGTGCTTACACAGTCAGGAGTCTAGCGGGGATGATCTATTGCTCCGGTCTCCTATCCCGCCGTAACGTTACCATGGCATCACAAGCTTACGAGCTTTACCGTAAGCGAGAGATTTCACCAAAGCATCCGGAAGCAAAGAGTTTCCGCGAAAATTACGGCAAAGATAAGGGCGATCGCGTCCCGATTACCTTGCTTGGTTGTTTCGACACCGTTGGAGCCCTTGGTATTCCTCTTGTACCCGCCTTGAAGAAGTTTGAGGGACAGATCAAAACAAGGTACAAATTCCACGACACCACTTTAAATAAGGATATTGAGAATGCGTTGCACGCCGTTGCGATCGACGAAATTCGCGAAGTCTTTGATGTTACCCTGATGAAGAAAAATCCTGATGCCCCGACCCAGAAGCTTCGTCAAGTTTGGTTTCCAGGCGAGCATGGCTGCATCGGCGGTGGTACGCCAGAATACCGCGGGTTATCAGATGCTGTCTTAAAGTGGATGTTGGATCAAATCAGTGACCTTGAATTGAAGCTGGAATTCGAGCCAGAGGCCATTGAGGATATCAAGCCTGATTATAAGGCTTCATTTCAAAACAATCCTGGGTTCTTCAAATTTGCAGGAATCAAGTGGCGCGAGGTGGGGGAGACCCTTGAGGATCTTCATGAAAGCGCGATCGAGCGATTGAAAAAACGCCAAGACTATCGGCCTAAAAACCTGCAAAAGATTCTCTCCAAAGTAATTGAAAATCTAGAAAAATAATCAAACTTTATCAATCTCTGAGAACCGAACATAAGAAGACGATCTAATCTACAACAATCGAAAGGAAAAGCAATCATGACAAGAGATACATCTAGAGATGGATTCAGCAACAAAGCTTTAGCATATACCTTGACTCATTTCAAACCAATTTGGGATTTAGTTCAAAGTTACGAGCCTCTGAAACGTAAACTAAACAAATTTTTTCTCAATAGTATCATTTACAAACTTCCCACTCGCCCGCTTCCCTATAGCTTAATGGGTTTAGATCCCAAAATTCCAGGGACAGATATTCCCAAGAAAACTGATACCTACATCTCTTGGGATTCACTTACAGACAAGACTTATACTGGGCGACATTTACCTCCCGACCCAGAATTTAACAAAGAAGGGAATTTACCACCACTGGATAAATTAAAGACCTTATTCCAAAAAAGAGACGGAAAAACCATTTATTCAGCAAAATCGACTCTGCTATTTCCCTATTGGGTGCAGTGGTTTACAGATAGTTTTCTCCGGATCGATCAGCAAAACCGTTTCAAAAATACCTCCAACCATCAGATTGATATGTGTAATGTTTACGGGTTGACCCGCAAACAAACAAATATGCTCAGAGCTTTCAAAGACGGTAAATTTAAAACCCAAAAACTCAAGCGCAAAGATGGCGTAGAAGAAGAGTATCCACTCTTTTATTATGCCGATCCTGAGCAGGGTATTGTCGATCCTCAATTTGAAGGTCTTCATGCACCCCTTAATGATGAGAAAAGGCAACCCCCCGAAAAGAAAAGCAAGCTATTTGCAATGGGAGTTGAACGGGCAAACGTCCAAATTGGCTATGTCATGCTCAACACTTTATGTATCAGGGAGCATAATCGAATTTGTGATGTTTTGTCCAAAAGCTATCCGCAATGGGACGATGAGAGGCTCTTCCAAACCGCGAGAAATATTCTCATGGTGATTGTTCTCAATATCATTATGGAAGAGTACATTTTCCACATTACGCCCTATAATTTTAGGTTCTTTGCCGATCCTGAAGCTTTTACCAAGGAAAGCTGGTATCGAGAAAATTGGATGGCGATTGAGTTTAGTTTTGTCTATCGCTGGCATAGTGCGGTTCCGGAAACCTTTATCTATGACGGCAAAGAAAAATCTATGTACGATTCCCTCTGGAATAATCAGATGTTAATCGATAAAGGCTTGGGTGCATTGATGGAAGAAACTTGTTCCCAACCAGGCACTAGAATTGGTTTGTTTAACACACCTGATTTTCAGATCGCAGGAACACCCTATACATTTATTGATGCTACCGAACTAGCATCTGTTAAACTCGGACGGCAGGCGCAGTTAGCCAGTTATAACGATTACCGCGAAATGTGTGGTTATCCCAGGGTGACAGATTTCAATCAAATTACGGGTGACGAATACGCTCAACAGAAATTAAAAGATTTGTACGGTCATGTTGATAAGATTGAACTATTTGTCGGATTGTACGCTGAAGATGTCCGGAAAAATTCAGCAATTCCGCCTTTGGTAGCACGGATAATTGGCATTGATGCTTTCTCCCAAGCTTTAACTAATCCTTTGTTATCGCCTAAAGTCTTCAATAAGGAAACTTTTTCTGAGGTTGGTTGGGAAATTATCCAAAATACCAAAACAGTCTCTGATTTAGTGAATCGTAATGTTCCTCCAAGCGATCCCAAGTACAAAGTCTCCTTCGATCTTTAATTTGTAGCTGACGACTAAGACTCAAGTTAGTGGGGGCGCAAATACACCTGCGCCCTCAAAAATGAGGAAGAAAAAGGCGATTTTTTCGTAAGCGATTGCCGTAGGCAATTCGGGAGCAATTGCAGCAGCAGTTATACTATTTAACAGATGCAACGGTTTGTGTAGAGCCTTTTTTAGCGATTAACCGAAGGTTATTTATGAGCAAGAAGTTATTTACCGAATATCCCGAACAAGACGAACGCAAATATTACGATCTTTTGGTTGAGCAGGCCAAGCTTCGGATGGATAATCTATACGGCAATAAGGAACGGGCCCTGCGAGATACTCACGCCAAAACTCATGCGTGCGTTAAAGGAACGCTGGAAATTTTTGACTTTGATGAGGAAGCGATTAAACAGGAATTGGGCAAACGCGCTTCGTTAAGTTCTTCGCGACTCAATGCTATTTCCCTTAAGCAAGGTTTGCTAGCCAAACCCAAACAATATCCTGTTTGGTTGCGATTTGCTAACGGGGCTACCAAAGTATACCCTGATTACCAAAAAGATTCGCGCTCAATATCACTGAAAGTGATGGGGGTGGAAGGGGAACGACTCCCGCAAAGCCACGAGTCAAAAACCCAGGACATCATTGTTCACAATTCAGAGATATTTGTGAGCCAAACTATCAAAGACTACTACGGCTTTTTTTCTGCTCTGGTTGAATCACCAGAGACATTGAAAAAGTGGCTAATACGACATCCCAGACACTTTCTAGCGGTCTCGACGCTTACGGGTAGCCGGACTCCGAAGAGTTTGCTAACAGCAAAATATTGGAGCGGTTCACCCTCTGCTTTGGGTCTCAATCCCGATTTCGATCCCTCCCAGCCTGGTGTAGTTCCTGTCGAATACCCTGCTGTAATTAAGTATGGGTTTACTCCGGTTTCATGCAAACCACCGCACGAGATAATTCCAGAACAATCTCGACCGGGAATTCCTAAAATTCCCTTTGTCGATCGCGCTAAAGCCTTGGGTTTAGATCCCAATAAACCAGACAATTATTACCGGGATGATCTAATTCAAGCCTTGGCGAAACCTGATGCCCAATACTGTTGGGATTTTGGCATTCAGTTCCAAACCAGCCTAAAAATGCCGATCGACGATGGCATCAATGTCTGGAAGGAAAAGGAATCACCCTTCTTGAGAGTAGGTCGTCTCACCGTCAAGCATCACATTATTGATTATGAAAAACAATCGGATTTCAACGAAAACCTGAGATATTCTCCCTGGAACGGCTTAGCAGTTCATCGTCCAGTAGGTGCGATCAATCGCATACGCGGTGTTGTTTACCCCGTTGTAGCGAATTATCGCCTTCAAAAGCGAGGTCTTGTCCACCAAGAACCAACCGGAGAAGAAACTTTTTAAGGGAATAATTTTTGTCGGGGACATCCCACCGGAAACGATATTAACAAGCGAAACCTTCAAAAAATCCCATCCCTTTTTAGGGGGTGGGAATGTTGAAAATTATTAATTTTTAGTGATTCAGTCCTTAGTCCTCATTATTCAGTAGCAATTAATCAATAACTGGGTTCGTACCCAATTATTAATTATTCTGCTAGCAACCAACTGATGACTAATGACCAACGACTGATGACTAATAAATTAAGCTTGCCGTGAGTAGTATTCCACCACTAGCAGTTCGTTAATCTGTAGAGCAATCCACTCGCGTTCGATAACGCCGTTAACTTTGCCAACCAGTTTTTGCTTATCAAATTCCAAGTGATTCGGCAAGTGAGCCAAGCCTGGGTCTTTGAGATTAGCTTCTACCATTGTGCGCGAGCGCTCTCTATTTTTCACAGCAACCACATCACCAGGCTTGCACTGATAGCTGGCGATATTGACTTCACGGTCATTGACAGTTATGTGACCGTGATTTACCAATTGTCTAGCGGACGGAATGGTTGGAGCCATTCCCATCCGAAACACAGTATTGTCCAAGCGCATTTCCAAAAATTGCAGTAACACTTGACCTGTGGAGCCCGTGACACGGCGGGCTTTGCGGACGTAACGGAGCAGTTGGCGTTCCGTCACACCGTAATTGAAACGGAGTTTTTGCTTTTCTTGCAAACGAACCGCATACTCAGAGAGCTTTTTGCGGTTTTGACCGTGCTGTCCAGGCGGATAATCTCGTCTGGGGGTTTTGCGGGTTAGACCCGGCAACTCTTTCAGGCGACGGACGATTCTCAATCGGGGGCCTCGATATCGAGACATTTATTTTCCTCTCTAATATCTGTATGCAATTTTATGCAGACTCTATATTATATGTTGGTAACGGTCAAAATTCAAATAAAGATCGATAAAAAAACGATCGACCGCAGCGCGAGCCATAATGTGAGGTAAATTCTGAAGGAAAAGCCGATCGCTCGATCGCCCCAATCAGCCAAAAGAACTCACTACTCGATCTGCCATGCACAACCGCAATTTTTCCCGCACTTCTTCCCCAAAGCCAGCACCGACAGGCTCACACCCTACCGCGCGCTGGATATTAGCTCTCGGCACGCAGCTAGCAGCACTCGGTTTGTTGGCAACAGCACTGCCAATCTCACCAGCATCAGCCATCACTATTAGAATCCCTCGCTCTAGGAATCCCTATCGCGTCTGCGCCCTAGAACTAATCGAAGCCGGAGTGGGGGCAGAGGCAGCAGCCGCCGCTTGTGCTGACGCCCTCCGCCCCCGCGACATATCTAAATGCGCCCTCCAAATCAACCGCAAAACCAATATTTCGGGTGTCGAAGCGCTCTCTAGCTGTCGGCGGGTGAGGCGTCCCAAAGAATTGGCTACTTGCGTAGTGAATATTAACGGCAAAAGTCGAACTCAACCTGCTGATCCCCTGGTAGTGCTCGATGGATGCCGCCGCAGTTTATTACCACAACAGTTTTCTGAATGCGTAGTCGGTTTGAGCGGCAGGCTCGACTTTCCCACTGACAGGTTAATCGCCACTTGTCTTGACCCCAGAGGCAGCGTGAGCCAGTTGGACGGACGCCCTGCACCGACGCCTCCTGTGGAGCTAATTTCACCGCCTTCGCCCCCCAATTAATTTGTCAGTTGTTAGTTGTCAGTGGTCAGTTGTTATTTGTTAGTTGTTATTTGTTATTCCACAGCTATTAGCTACTGCCAATCGCCAACTGCCAACTGCCAACTGCCAACTGCCAACTGCCAACTGACTACTTTTTTATAATCAAATGTCAGAAATTTTTGCTCAAATTACAGTCGAAGAATTAGCTCGTCAATTAGCAGAAACCAATGCTGAGAAATTGCAGCTTGTAGACGTGCGGGAACCTTACGAAATTGAACTCGCGGCGCTGCCGGGATTTGTAGCTTTTCCGCTGAGCGAGTTTGCCGAATGGTCTGGTGCAATTGACGCTAGACTCGATCGCGACACCGAAACCCTAGTTCTGTGCCACCACGGAGTGCGATCGGCTCAAATGTGCCACTGGTTAGCCACTCAAGGATTTACTAACGTTAAAAATATCGTTGGCGGTATCGATGCTTACTCAATGGTGGTCGATCGAACCGTCCCCCGCTATTAACATCACATCCAGTTCTTAACTATCGTTTTCTTCAGAGTCCGCGCGGGCGGACTTTGTATCTGTATAAGCGAAATATATTTCCCCCGAATTACCTAATTAACAGCAGCCAATCGAAAATTTAAAAGCTTACTCATAGTGAGCCGATCGCGCCCCTGCCTTTTCGAGTCATAAAGAGCCTCATCAGCCGCCATTAGCAGCGTTATCGCATCATTTTCCTCGCTCGGAACAACGCTGGCAATTCCGAAACTAATCGTTACCACAGAATTAGGTAGACCGTCAAGACTCTGCGGGTTAAAAAGAATATTCAAATCTTTCACTTGCGCTCTAATTTGTTCGGCAACAACCACAGCCGCCGACGCATCAGTTTCAGGTAAAATCACAGCAAACTCCTCGCCCCCGTAGCGGGCAGCTACATCAGCAGGCCGCGGGAGCGATCGGCGAATTGTCTGAGCTACCGATCGCAAACACTCATCTCCTGCTTGATGTCCGTAGGTATCATTATATATTTTGAAATAATCGAGGTCGCACAAAATTAAAGATATCGGAGACCCCTCGCGAGCCATATGTTTCCATTCCGTTCGCAAGCAACTATCAAAATACCGTCTGTTGCCAATTTGAGTAAGTTCGTCCACATTCACCAAAGCTTGCAATCTTTGATTTTCTTGCTGCAACTCCTCAAAACGAACCACCAATAACTTGTCCTGGCACAAATTTTGCCCTTGAAAATACAGGCGATATAATTCGCAAGACAAACTACAGTTATTTCCCTCTAATTTGACCAGTCCCATGCTCTCTAACTGATAAGCCATCAAAGGTTCAAGGTGAATGCTATTTTTAGCAGCGACAACTTGTTGGAAGGCGGAGGCGAGTTCGGGCTGCTGTTGAATGGCGATCGACTGATTTTGCAAGTAGTCGCTATAAATTCCGCTGTGAGTAGGAGCTGCTGTTAAAAGTTCTGCCAACTTGGCTAGCCCCAGTTCCTGCCCTGGTTCATCCCGATCGACGGAGAGGCGATTTTGTTGCAAAATTGCCAGGTGATACAGCGCTAAATGCACTAAATAAGGATGCCCGCCTACCATGTTCATTAATTGCTCGATCGGATCGCTATTGCTCCAGTTCAGTCCGTGTCTGCACGCCAAATCTTGAACTTGTTCAGCAGTAAGTTCTGAGAGTTTAATCGGCATTCCTACATTAAATGGAGATTGATTAAGCCTCAAAGCAATATAAATTTCGGTCGAATGAATGACAACAATGCGGAGTTTTTGCCAAGTTGTGCTAGCGCGAGCTTGTTCATACCAAAAACGGATAATCGAAAGAAAATCTTGAGCAATGTTAGTGCGTTCAAATATGCGATTTATTTCGTTAATTACCAAGATAATGGGACTATCAATTAGTTCGAGCAAATAGTTTTCAAAGTAAATTGTGCAGCTTACCTTGCTGCCCATATCTTCATCCCAGAATTCATCAATATTTGGTTCGAGTTTGAGTTGCCGAGCGACATTGACACAAAGCCAGCGTAAAAATTTATCTAAACTAGCAAAAACCGCTGCGTCGGCTTGCTGAAAGTTTACAGTTACTGTGTGGTATCCACGATCGACTGCCGCGTGAATTATCCGCAGCATCAGCGAACTTTTGCCCATTTTTTTGGGAGCTTTAATGCGAACAAGGCCTCCGGGTTTGCTAATTTCTGCACAGACCAACGCTTCGGCCCCTGAGCGCTCAATATAAAATGGAGAGTCAAGCGGTATGGGGCCGCCGGGAAAATCTAGGTCGGCAACTGTTTGGATCGAGTTTGGTGATTTTTGGAGTCCAGCCATAGTCATTGTGCAAGGCGATACCCTGACTGTATCTTACTGTGCGTCAACCTTTGTCAGGTTAGGAAGTAGACGAGCGGTGTCCAAGATCGATCGACAATCCTACAAAATCTAAGTTTTTAGGGACTTCCCGGAACTGACTTTGCTATAGTAGTGTCACTTTACCCAGTCTCAAACCCTGCTTCAACACGGCTCTGCAGACCGACAAAAATTCGACGGTAGCCCAGACGCGCTCATTCTTGGCTACCGGAAAAATAACTCGTCGGTCGTCAATGTCGCGCAGGAAGAGCCCCCATCAAAGGAGAAATAATCATTGTCACGTCGCTACCTGTTTACCTCTGAATCGGTCACTGAAGGCCATCCTGATAAAATCTGCGATCAAATTTCAGATACGATTTTAGATGCCTTACTGACTGAAGACCCCAAAAGCCGCGTCGCAGCCGAAGTTGTCGTCAACACCGGCTTAATGCTGCTGACGGGCGAAATTACCACTAAAGCTCAGGTAAATTACATAGAATTAGCCCGGAAAAAAATAGCCGATATTGGCTACATTCACGCTGACAACGGTTTTTCAGCCAATAGTTGCTCAGTGTTGGTGGCTCTGGATTCTCAGTCTCCCGATATTGCTCAAGGGGTGAACACAGCCCACGAAAGCCGGGAACAATCGAGTGAAGAGGAATTAGACGCCATTGGAGCCGGCGACCAAGGTTTGATGTTCGGCTTTGCTTGCAACGAAACGCCGGAAATGATGCCTCTGCCGATCAGTTTAGCGCACCGGATTTGCCGTCAACTGGCCGCAGTCCGCAAAACCGGTCAGTTATCTTACCTGCGTCCCGACGGCAAAAGCCAAGTTACAGTCATCTATGAGGACGGCAAACCCGTTGGCATAGATACGATTTTAATTTCTACGCAGCACACCGAAACGATCGGCGACATCACAGACACAGCCGCAGTTCAAGCCAAGATCAAAGAAGACCTTTGGACTGCTATCGTCCAACCTGTGTTTGCCGATATTAGCGTGAAGCCGGATGCAGAAACTCGCTTCCTTGTCAACCCTACCGGCAAATTTGTGGTCGGCGGGCCTCAAGGAGATTCGGGTTTGACGGGCCGCAAAATTATTGTGGATACCTACGGTGGCTATTCCCGCCACGGCGGCGGCGCTTTTTCTGGGAAAGACCCCACCAAGGTAGACCGCAGCGCGGCTTATGCTTGTCGCTACGTTGCTAAAAATATCGTAGCTGCTGGTTTGGCCGAAAAGTGCGAAGTGCAGTTGAGTTATGCGATCGGCGTTGCGCGGCCGGTTAGCATGATGATCGAAACTTTTGGCACTGGAAAAGTTGATGACGATCGCCTTTTGGAAGTTGTGAAGCAGCATTTTGAACTGCGTCCTGCGGGAATCATTCAGGCATTTAACTTGCAGAATTTGCCTGCTGAAAGAGGCGGCCGTTTCTATCAAGATGTGGCGGCTTACGGTCACTTCGGACGCACTGATTTAGATTTGCCTTGGGAGGAAACTGATAAGGCGGAACTTTTGAAAGCAGCTTTGAGCCAGCAGTTGTCTGCTGTTGCTGGATAGTACAATTTTGGGGCGTGTACTGCGCCCCTTATCCATAAATAATATCGGGTGCTATCAATGAATGTAGGGTGCGTACTCCGCACCTTATTCATAAATAATATCGGGTGTTCTTCGGCGCATCTTATCCATAAATAATACCGGGTGCTACCAATCAATAATAACGTAGCGGGTTCAGTGCCCACCTTCAAAGAAAAAAAGACTAAATAAATGCGCTTTTTCACACCTTTCCAATCAGCAATTCGCAGTTTTGCCTCTTCCCTCCAACAGCGGTTGGCGACGACTGGATTTTCTGCACCAAATCCAGCAACGCTGCCCAGTTCGTTTGCAACTAACAATCCTGGTGGAATTCGCGGCGTTTGGATAACCACCACTGACTCCAAAGTTCTAACATCAAAAGAGCGAACTGCTGAGGCAATGGACTTTCTCGCCGATACGGGATTTAATACCGTTTTTCCTATAATTTGGAGCCAGGGTTATACGGCTTATCCTTCTCAGATAATGCGAGAAAACTTTGGGGTGGAAATTGACTCGCGCTATCAAGGTCGCGACCCTTTAGCGGAAATATGTGTTGAAGCCAAGAGAGTTGGTTTAAAAGTGATTCCTTGTTTTGAATACGGATTTGTGAGTTCTTACAATCGCAAGGGCGGTCATTTGCTGGCGAAAAAACCTGAGTGGATTGCCCGTGATGCCAGCGGCAATTTACTTAAGAAAAATAACTTTGACTGGATGAATTCTCTTGACCCGGAAGTGCAAGACTTTGTGCTGGGGTTGATGCTGGAAGTTGCTAAGAATTATCCGGTAAACGGCGTTCAAGGAGACGATCGCATTGCGTTTCCCGTAGAAGGCGGTTACGACGAAAAAACGGTTAAACGCTATCGAGAAGAATGCGGGAGAGCCGCACCATCGGATTGTAAAGAACAACATTGGGTGCAGTGGCGCGCTGATATTATTACTGGCTTTGTGGCTCGTTTATACCGAGAAGTGAAAGCGATTAATCCTGATTTGTTGCTATCGATGTCGCCGAGTCCTTATGACTGGGGGCTGGTGGAATATTTGCAAGATTCTAAAGCTTGGGTTGACAAAAATTTGGTGGATCTGCTTCACCCGCAGTTTTATCGCCGCGATTTTAATGCTTACAAACAATTGGTCGATAAAATGATGTCGGGACAGCTTAGCGGGCAGCAAGTAAAGTGCGTGTCGCCCGGTATTTTGTTGACGAATCGAGGCAGCAAATATAGCATAACTCCCGAACTGTTGTTGCAAGTAATTGCTTACAACCGCTCTTGCGGCATTCAAGGAGAAGTGATGTTTTTTTACGAAGGTTTGCGAGATAACGATAACGCTTTGGCTAAGGTTTTGAAAAAAGGGCCCTATGCTCGTTGAGAGATTGTCCCGCCATCAATCTGTTTTCGGTTGGCTGCGGTCAACTGCGCCGATCGCTATTCCAAACCAAGTTGGTATAAAATAAGATGTGGCACCATTCTCCATAAGCTTTGATTAACAGGCAAGATGCCTATTCCACAAAGGGTGAGTTTTCTTGTGGAACAGCTATCTTGCCTGTTGCTGACAATGGTGCAAGATGTGAGGATAAAATGATATAGCAGAGTTAGGCTATCTCAAAACCCAGCAATGCGAAGCAGCAAGCGCTACTAATTGTCAAGGTGATTGCCCCAACAAACCCAATAATTAATAATTGGGGAGTTGCAAAAATAGTGGAATAAGACATATTTTAGAAGTGGGTGCAAGCTTTTTTTTAGAAGTAGCGTTTTGTAGACACCATATTTTTTAAAGACAGTTTAAAAGAGCAATCTCAACCGCTCGCCAAAATATTAGGATAAATCAGTGACCTCAGCAGCAAGCCTCATCGAACAGCTACCCCAGCTCAGCGATGCTCAATTCCATCAAAAATATTTGAAACAAAAACAAGGGATGCGAACCTTGGCGACTATATTGCCGCAAGTAGAACAGCAAAGTCTGGCGTTGCGGGCAGTAAAATTAGCTCTAAAAGTAAATTTAAAACTCGGCTCGAAGCTAGCAGGAACGGTAAAGCCAGAATTTCAAATAGCCACAATAAAATTAATCGACAAAATCCCCACTTCGCCGCTGCTCAAAATTCAACTGCTGGCCCTCACAAGTTCAGATATGGCAATTCCGATGCTGGTGGCCGCATTGAACCACAAAGAAAGTGCAGTGCGCCTGGATGGGATTCGAGCGATCGGGAAAATAGGCTCCGAAGCAGCAGTAATTGAATTAGCCCGATCGCTCGAATCCAAAGATTCCCAAATCCAAGCTTGGGCCGCTTGGGCTTTAGGAGAAATTGACTCGAAATTAGCCGCCGTAGCACTGCTCAAAGCCATCAAACACCCAGAGTCGAGGGTGCGCGCCTGGGCTGTTTGGGCCTTGGGCAAAATTAACCCGAAAACAGCCGTCCCCGCGCTGCTCAAAGCCCTCAAACACCAAGATTCGGAGGTGCGCTGGCGGGCTGCCGTCAACTGCGGGAAAATCGCCGTCTCTGAGGTAGTTCCCGGGCTGCTGAATGCCCTCAGAGACGAAAATCACATCGTCCGGGCTAGGGCCGCGGCGGCTTTGGGGAAAATCGGCGATTGTGAGGCAGTACCCGGCTTAGTAGAATTGCTTCACGACGATCCCGACTCCTATGCAGTTTCTTTGAGGGCCGCCGAGGCCTTGGGACAAATTGGCACGGAAACGGCTGTAGCCGGGCTGGTGCAAGCCCTCAACCATGAGGACTCAGACGTGCGCGGCAGTGCAGTTTCTGCCTTGGGGGAAATCAGCAGCGAGGTGGCTATGGTGGCCGTAATCGGGTCGCTCTCGGATCGAGATATTTTCGTGCGTGGCAGGGCGGCGGTTGCCCTGGGGAACATCAATACAGAGGGAGATGCTAAATTGCCCAAAATGGTGGTCGCGGGACTGGCGAGCGCAATTGGCGACACCGAATCTTATGTGCGGTGGAGAGTTGCTGCTGCTTTGGGGGAAATTGGGACAGAGGAAGCTGTGGCAGGTTTGGTGCGGTTGCTGGGGGACGAAAATTCTGGAGTGCGCCAAAAGGCTGTTAAATCCCTCGGTCAAATGGGCTCAACGGCTGCTATTGTTGCTCTGGAAACAGCTTTAAATCGCGAATTTGCTGACGTTCGGGCGCTGGCTGTCCAATACTTGGCGGATGTCAACACTGAGGCAGAAACAGTTGATTTTGATCCCTCAGTCTCTGCAGATTTGTCGGGTGAAAAATTGCCGAAAATCCTGATTGCTTCGCAAGTAGAAGCCAGCGAATACATTGTCGATCGCGCTGTGGGGCGCCAGATCAAATACCTGATATCGATCGGCAGTCCGGGTGTGCCCGAACCCAAAACTTTTCATCAAATCCCGAACCGAATGTGTCTGGAGTTTAACGACCTCGACACCCCCGTTGACGACCCCGATCAAATCTTGCCTAGCCTTGAGGATGTACTGAAAATTATTGACTTCGCCCTCAAAATTTCGTCGCAGAGAGGCAGTTTGCTGATCTGCTGCCAAAGTGGGATCAGCCGTTCAACTGCCACAGCTTTGATTGTTTGTGCTGCGCTGTTGGGTCGCGGCAAGGAACGGGAAGCTTGGGCGGTTGTGCTTGCCGCCAGACCCCAAGCCAAGCCGAATCGCTGGATGGTACACTTGGCCGATGAAGCTTTGGGTAGAGACGGTAAGCTAGCACTGGCGATCGAATTGACTACCGCAACTCCAGAACTCGCAATCGCCAACAGTTGACCTGCAGAAAGCGGGTTTCTTTTCGCAAGCCCTACAGTTATACTCAACTAACGACACTTCACCTCAGACTTGTCTTTGCGGGGCAACGATGCCAAAAGTCGATCGCCAGGGTGCAAAAGTTCGATCGGCTGCTGCATTTGTGACATTCTGTGCTAGGAAGTTGTCGGATGCTCAACAAAAACCGTTAAGCAATCGTCGCATTGCTGGCAGCCAAAGTCCAAAGCGAAGGAATCGGGTGCATTGTCAACAGACAATATCAGCTTTGGGCTACTCACAGGCAAAACAGGTCTGAGAGAATTTTCTGCCTGTAACATTCCACGCAGGGATAATTCACTGCGGGGATAAAGTTTTATTTTTTTTTGCCTGCTGCAGACTTTTACGAGTCGAAAAAGTAATTTGGCAACAGTCCTCAACAGCCTAATTATCTCTTAGACATCAACCGAATTTAAGTTTCTCCTCTGACTCGACCAGAGTTTCAGATGCTTTTTCGCAGATGTCTACCGTCAAATAGACAAGATTTTCCGTTTGGAGAACTTAAGATCGTGATAGATTTTAACAGAATACAGGGGTTGCATATGTCAAAAATTAACTTGCTAAAAAAAACAGGACATGAAGCAAGTTTCTCGGTTGCCGTTTGGGAAGACCAGGGGGAATTGAATCCAGAGTTAGAACCATTTAACCCGCCGAAAAAAAACGTGAAAACGCGAAAGGTTAACCAAAAAAATACCAATTTAGGTAAACAGATGCCAGTTTTTATTTCCGGAGAAGTGGCTTCTATAGAGACCGTGAAGAAAAAAAAAGCCAACCATGATTTTGTAGAAACATTATCCTTAAAAGTTAGCAAAAGTTTGCCATCTAAAATTGGCGGTTTGCCTATCCATCAAAAAATTGGCTACGGGTATTTGCTGGCAATAGGAATCGGCTTTCTTGGCTCGCTGAGCGGACTGGTGATTGCCGATTACTACCAAGGACAAGGATTAAAGCAATTCAATGATGCTCATCTACAAGCGCAATTGCTCGGCAATTTTAAAGATGCAGCGCTGGCGGCCCAATTGCAGGGTTCACAGCTAGATTCTTTTGTAGATAATTCAACCAAGCTAAAACAGCAAGAAGAGCAGTTGGTTAAGAGTATTGTTAAGGCGAAAAATCTGCGGTTGCGTATAGAAAAGTTTGTAGACAGCCAGCCCGCTTGGCTGGCAGCAAAACCGGAAGTTCTCAAGTTTTTGCTGCAAGATTGCACAAAAAAATTAGAAGCATACGCCGATACTCTCCAGTCAACCTTGCAGACAATCCAGCAATCGCAACTATCGCCTCGGGAGATAGAGTCTGCCAGAAAATTGCTCGCCATCGAAAGTGGAGAAGGTGTAAAACAGCTCAACAACAGCCTTGAGGAATTGAGCAAAATCCTCGATATTGCCCAGCAGCAAGAAGGCCAAGGTGGTGAAGTGATGGAAGACGCCCAAGGAATGGAAAAAGCCATAATTATTATTAGTATGCTGCTGTCGGTAGTGGTGGCTGGAATGGTGGCTTACCGGACGAGTCGGGCGATCGCCAAACCTGTGATCAGCGTCACTAAGGTGGCCGAACAAGTAGCCGCTGAGTCTAATTTTGACTTGCGAGCCCCCGTCACGGCACAAGGCGAAATAGGCTCTCTGGCTGTCTCTCTCAATCACCTAATCGAGCGGGTTTCGGAACATACAAAAGAATTGAAACAAGCTAAGGAAGCCGCCGTCACCGCTAACACTGCTAAAAGCCAGTTTTTAGCAAATATGAGCCACGAATTGCGGACGCCTTTAAATGCGATTATCGGCTACAGTCAACTACTTTCAGAAGATGCCCAGGATGCGGGATTTGATGAGTTTGTACCCGACTTGCACAAGATTCAGAAAGCCGGCACGCACCTGCTATCTTTGATTAACGATATCCTTGATTTGTCAAAAATTGAAGCGGGGGGTATGAAACTCGAAATCCAGGAGTTTGACATCGAATCCCTGGTTGACAATGTTGCGAGTGCCGCGAAACCGTTAGTAGAGAAAAATGGCAATGTTTTGGAGATTGAGTGCGATCGAACTGTGGGCATAATGCACGCAGATTTCAAAAAAGTCCGGCAGGTTTTGATGCACCTGCTGAGTAATGCTGCGAAGTTCACCAAAAACGGCAGAGTGAAACTGAGTGTCAGGCGCATTGAAGGCAGTGGCAAATTGAATACAGCAGGGCGATCGGCGATTGACGATTCAATGGCTGCCGATGAAACTCATTCTGCGGCGATCGCTTGTCCCCTGCTGAATGTTCAAGAGTCGGATTGGATTTGTTTATCTGTTAAAGATAGCGGAATTGGAATGTCGGAAGAACAACAGCACAAATTGTTTGAAGCTTTTGTACAAGCTGACTGTTCATCAACGCGACCGTACGATGGCGCGGGATTGGGGCTGACACTTAGCCGCTACTACTGTCAGATGATGGGCGGGGAAATTTTGGTAGAAAGCGAAGAGGGAAAAGGGTCTATTTTCACTGTCCGTATACCAGCAGGAAACGGGTGATGTAATTTTTGGGCGAGAGATGTAGAGGGGTAGGCAGAGGGGCGAAAATGTATGTTTCAAACCTCTGGCTTTATGTCGAAATGCTTTAGTCTTGTCAGTGGGGGGCGATCGCACTCTGTTAATTCTAATTGGTTATTTTGCCAATTCAAACAGCACAAACCGCTTGCTGCTGAACTCCAACCTAAGTCTATGCCGATAAATTTCATATAGTTCTGGACGCAGGGGTGGTCAGAAACCGGGTTTTTTTTACGGAAAGACGCGTTACGGCCGGCAAAAACCGCAAAAAACCCGCTTTCTTTGGCTTGGATGCGTCCACTCAACTTTTATCTTGTTTCTCATCGGATGGTGGGGACTGTTTTTGCATTTGTTTTTGACGTTCTCTGACAGCTTGTTCCAAAATGAATGCTGACAAGCCGCTGATTGAACGGCGTTCCTCATTTGCCCACTCTTGAAGTAGGTCATAAATTCCTTCTGCTATGGAAGTTGATATGCGTTTAGCCATTAGAGGGTAATTGTTTCTTATTTAAGCCGATCGTCATTGTCGAGTATTTTATACAATTTTGTCTAATATGCAGCAAACTGTTGCAATGTGCTGCATTATGCGCTATATTCTTAGAGAGTCAAAAGCCAGCGCTGAACTTCCTACGGCCCGCGCTGGCTGATGGTTCCCCAAATACAAGGAGACAATCCACATAAAAGGAGACTATTACTATGGTAAAGCCTGTGAGCGACGGCAGCGAATATAACCGCGGCTATCAACAAGCTTTGAATGATTTTGGCATCACGCAACTGCTGTCGGGTATCCGCAGCTACTCTGATGAGGATTTTGAGGCCGATCGCGCGCGCATGACTGGGCCAGAGATCGAAAGCTTTGCGGTGTTTCTGATTCTGCGCGTCGGGGCGAATCTCAAAGGAAGTACGATCGCCCGCTACCTCAACACTCTCAGAAAAGCAAATTCTCCGACGATCGCCGATCGCCCCGCGATCGAACTCAACTCAAATTCGCGAGGGAAAACACCTGAAAAGTCAAAGGGGGGCGAGATCAATTCTTGGGCGATCGTCCGCATTTTACCGAATGCTGAGCACTATACGATCGCGCGTTTTGTCAATCGCCAAGATGCGGACGATCGGCGGAGGGCTTTGTGTCGGTTTATTCCAGGGGGTGTGTTTGAAGTTGTGTGCGATCGCACCTAATCAATAAACACAAATGACGGTGACAATTGTAATCCCTCAGCAATTGAAATCGCTTTTGACCTCTTACTCGTATGTGGCGAAGCGCCCCTGGAATGCGAGTAAGAAGTCAAACTACACAAACTCTCGTCCCAGCAGAGTGGGACCCAAGAGTGAAGAGAATATTTAAGCGGGATATTGAAGAATGCTCGCTGCTATCATAGTACCTAGATACTGTAAAAAAGCGATGGCTGCCAAAGACCGATTCCATGATGCTGTTAAACAAGCTCTCTTGAAGGAGAAGTGGGTAATTACGGCAGATCCGCTGATCCTCAAGATAGATCAGGTGAAGTTTGAGGTCGATTTAGCAGCAGAGAAAGTCTTTGCCGCTGAAAAAGCTGGACAAAAGATTGCTGTTGAAATCAAAAGTTTTTTGAATCCATCAGCGGTGACAGACTTTCATTCAGCGTTAGGACAGTTTTTGAACTACCGCTTAGGATTGCAAATGACCGAACCAGACAGAACTCTATATCTGGCAATTCCTCTCGATATATTTGAATCATTTTTTCAAGAACGATTCACTCAGGAAGCTGTCAGACAGTATCAAGTGAAGTTAATCGTCTACGAACCGATGCAGGAGGTAATCATCGAATGGAAAGAATAGAAGAGTACCGCCAATTTATCCGCCAGTTGCTAACCACTCATGCCACACCAGAGCAAAATTCAGAATTGGATGTTGAATGTCAGCTTGTGTTCGATACAGAACAAGATCATTACCAAATTTTAGACGTTGGTTGGGAGGGATACAAGCGGATTTATAACTGTTTCATTCACTTAGATATCAAGGATGGTAAAATCTGG
Organism: Microcoleus sp. D3_18_C4; assembly: GCF_036702355.1. Lineage (NCBI taxonomy): Bacteria > Bacillati > Cyanobacteriota > Cyanophyceae > Oscillatoriales > Microcoleaceae > Microcoleus > Microcoleus sp. D3_18_C4. The sequence goes on along the minus strand of NZ_JAUBTF010000065.1, from coordinate 2,677 downwards.
ATTCAACGTAATATGACAGAAGCCGATCTTGGGCAAGAATTAGTCGAGATGGGAGTACCCAAAGAGGATATTATTTTAGGGTTGCATCCACCTTACAAGCGTCCATATACTGGCTATGGAGTTGCTTAGGAAATGCGTAAGGTTCCCCGGACTATAAAAACCTGTTGAAATCGAAATAATCAATGTCTGACGCACCCTATAAGTTAATTGAACTGTCTAACGATTAGCATCGAGACTATTTTGGCATCCAATCAACCAGCCCCGACTTTATTTAGAAGGTTGAGAAGGTTCGGGACTTACAATTAACAATTGATCACCGGATTGAGTTTGTTGAATGGCAATCACTGGCGGGCGAGCTTTAGGGTCTGTTTGCTGTTCTTTTGTTAAAGCCGGAAACAGATAAATCCAGTTCCCTCTCTCCAAAAGCAACCGCCAAACTCTAGGTTCTTTGGGATTATTGATATCAGTATAATCTCTTTTGCTCAAATCAGCAAATAGACCTGCATCGCCGATAGCCTTAAATCCTTTAGGGTCTAGTCGGAGTGTTGGATCGTCGAGTTTTCTGCCTAAAGCAATGTTGTCTTGCTTGGCGATTAAGGCAACGGCGGGTAAAGACGAATTTTCCCCGGCATCGCGTCGGGCATCGGCAATACCTTGGTGGTATGCTGACCAAAACAACACTAGCAATACCCAACCGACGATGATAATTTCGTCAACGAGCGATCGCAATAATTTGATCGAGTTATATCTATTGACATTAAATTGTTGCCAAGAGTTCAGGATGCGGTAAAGCCACCTGAATTTTCTGCCGTAAGGATAGGAAAGCCACCGTGTAATTGTGCCATTAATTTTAGCAGCAACGGTCTTGTTTATACTATTAACCAGCCACAAAGTGAGGTAAATCGCCAGGGCTGTCAGCAAAAGGGCGATCGCACTGTTGAATATGCTTTTTCCGCCCGCGAAAAACACCTGAAGCGGCACCATAAAAAACGATTCGACGGGTAAATCGAGAGTCGTTACCTCTAGCTGAAAGAAGGAAAAATAAGACCAGCGATAAATCCAGCCCGTGAAAAACAGGGCAGCACCAAGCAAGCCAAAAACACTGGCCAAGTTGCCTAAAATATTCGATTCGGGGGTAGATTCTGGAGTTGGCAGCACGGATTTACCCTCAAGGGACTGAAGTATGGGTTTATAATGGTAGCGGGTTAACGCTTACCCTTGAAAGGAGTTTAAGGAAGTATGAAACGCAGAACACTTTCTTTTCTAGTTGTAGCACTTTTTACAGTAACGGCGAGTATGGCTGGACGAGTTAATGCCACCAGTCAGGAAATCCAGAAACGCAATTTGCCATCCGTACAAGCACAGGCTAACGCCAGCCAGCCCATACCCGTGGCGTTGCCGACGCAAGCGGAAATTGTGATGAAAGGAGGCGAAAAAAGAGATGGTAGAGTTGTAGAGATTGATGAGAAAGGGCAAAAATTATGGATACAGGGATCGAGGGAAAAGCGATCGCTCCCCTTGAGTCAAATTGATAAAATAGTGTTTCCCAACAATGCGGTGGTTTATCGAACTAATGGGGGGCAGTTTATTAGGGGGGAAATTGCCACAGCGACAAGGATTCAAGCGAAATGGAACGGTATTCCGATCGGCGATTTTCGTCTGATAGATGCTGTCAAAGGTCAAGCTGAGGTAAAATTGAGGTCGCCTGTTGTGAATGGGGGGCAATTGCGGGCAATTTTGGCAGTTGCAAAAGATCGGCAATTTGTAGTTGATGAAATGAAATTCGAGCCGCAGAAAAAGACGGTGACTATTTTAGTCACTCCGTATTGAATCCGTCGGGGGGCAGAAACCGGGTTTTTTACGAAATATTTTTTTGCAGCCCGCAAATTCGATAAAAACCCGGTTTCTTTGGTCGGAGTGCGTAAGTCGTGTAGAATTAAAATACAAAATCTCTTTACTAAAACCGATGGAAACCATCAATCTTAAAGAAGAAGTCCGCAGCTTAATCGATAAATTGCCTGAAGACTTTACTTGGTCTGACCTGATGTATGCAATTTATATCAGGCAAGCGATGAAATCTGCACCTATCCAAGTTAAAGGCATAAAACAAGGTAAAAACATCCAACTGTCAGAAGATTTTAACATTCCTGACGGCTCCGAAGTTCTGATTGAAGTCCAGGAAGTTTCGCCTGTCAACCATGAGGAGAAGCTGAAAAGGATGAAAGAGTTTTTAGCGTCTTTGTCAGATGAAGACAGAGAGGAATGGAAAAAAATAGGAGAATTTCTAGAGGGCGATCGCACAACCAATAGAAAATCATCGGTGATGCCTCCTAAAAAGCGCCGTGAGCCGCTGTTTGGCTGCGATCGCGAGGTGATTACCATATCTGATAATTTTGATGAGCCGTTAGAAGATTTTGAGGATTATATGTCATGAGACTGCTGTTAGATACTCATACCTTAATTTGGTTTTTTGCAGGCAATTCTAAAGTTAGTGCCATTGCACGGATTCTAATTGAGGACGAAGATAATCATAAACTGGTCAGTATAGCAAGTATCTGGGAGATGGCAATTAAGGAAAGTAAAGGGCTTCTGAATTTGAGGTAACCGTTCAGGGGGTGCGCCTGTGGCGCACCACCCCAAGAGGAGTTTAAGTATCAATATGTTGGAGAGCCGTTTG
>NZ_JAUBTF010000064.1:0-35114 GCF_036702355.1 Microcoleus sp. D3_18_C4 | reverse complement strand
ACTGCCACAATTAACATTAATCCGCAATTCGCGTCAGCTTACAACGATCGCGGTGTGACCCGCTACAAATTAGGCTATAAGCAATCGGCGATCGAAGATTTAACTACAGCCATCGAACTCAATCCTTACCGAGCCAAGTATTACAGCAATCGGGGGTTTATGCTGACTCGTTTAAAAGATTATAGTGCGGCGATCGCCGATTACAACTCGGCACTGCTGCTCAACCCTAATGTAGCTCAATCTTACTTTAACCGAGGTGCTATCCGCCTACAAATGGAAAATTCCCTGGCAGCACTAGCTGATTTTGAGTCAGCAATTCGCCTCGATAGCGCTTTTGCTAAAGCTTACTTTAACCGAGGACTGACTAGATATAAATTGAGAGAGGTTCAGGGAGCATTTGAGGATTTTCAGAAAGCAGCCGAGCTTTTTAAGCAGCAGGGGAGAATGGATTCTTATCAAGAGGCAGTTTCTCAAATTACAAAGCTATGGTGTTAGTTGAATTTGGCAATTGGGAATAGGGAATAGGGAATTGGCTATTGATAATCAGGTAAAGTGCACTGAAGAGCACCCTACCCTTATCTTTATTGCGTGAGCCTTGTTAAAGTTAGCCAACTCTCAAGGCGGCGTCTCCGGGGGGCAAGTTATCGGCAACGTAAGCAGAAGAAAAGTTAATTTCAAAAGCAGCATTTTGAACTGCTGCAGGAGTGGCATTTTGAACCACAGCCAAAGTAGCTCCTCCAAATTGAATGAGTGTGTTGCTGCCTGATTGAGTGAATGAGGTGTTGGATAAAGGGCTGGTCAAGCCAATACGATCGCCATCTCCCGGCCTAAAATCAAGAATTATATCGCTCGTCCCATCCAACTCCAGAATTTCACCCGTAACCCGAACAAAAGTATCTGCACCTGCGCCACCAGTGAGAGTATCGCTGTCAACATCCCCGATTAAAACATCGTTACCATCGCCGCCGATTAAAATATCGTTTCCTCGGCCGCCTCGCAAAAAGTCGTTACCAGCATCACCATTGACATTATCGTCGCCGAGATTTCCGTTGATAATATCGTCGTCAACACCGCCGCTAATGGAGTCGTTACCTTTGCCGCCTCTGAGAAAGTCGTCGCCTTCTTCGCCACTGATGGTATCGTTGCCTTGGCTGCCGTTAATTCCATCACCATACGTGGCTTCACCGAGGATGCGATCGTTTGCGCTACCTCCCACTACACCGCCGGGATTTTGCTCATAGTCTTGGGGAGTGACTTGATAGTTGTTCGGGGTGTTGGCCAATCTGAGGGGTCGCAAAGGCAGATTTGCCAAATTGGTAATGTTAATGGAATCGTTAAGGAAATCAACATCGGTAATGATGCTAGAAATCCGACTGGGGACGATGCCGTCAACGACTTTTGCAGTTGAAATGCGATCGCCCTGCTGCACCGCATTCACCGTTTCAAAACCTTGAATAACGTTGCCAAAAACAGCATAACTACCATCCAAAAATGGCAACTCATCCAAAGCAAAATAAAACTGCGAAGAAGCCGAATCCAAAGCATTGGAACGAGCCATTGCCACAGCCCCGCGATTATGCCGCAACTGCGGCGTCTGGGTTACAACTTGGTTGTAAACAGGTTGTGCGGCCCCTTGCGGCTTAATTTCCAAAGGAATAAAACGCGCCTGATTGGTATCCGGGTCAATAAAACTACCCGTTCCCAATTGACTTGCTGGAATTGTCGTATTTCTGCTGCGCGGATCGCCTCCTTGCACCACAAAAGGATCTGGCTGGCGCACAACTCGGTGAAACATCACCCCGTCGTAAATGCCTCGTTCAACTAAGTCAACAAAATTTCCCGCAGTAATCGGGGCATTAGTACCGTCTACTTCGATCGTAACGGGTTGACCGTTAATTACCTGGACTACTATAGCTTTGCCGGTTAACGGGAGTGCAGCGCTCATGGGTAAATCGCTATTTGAGTGAGTGATCTTTGGGTTTTAGAAGCAATCCGCGAATTGCCCCTACCCATTTAATCAGAAAACTGTAAACTTGTCTTAAGTACAGTTCTACTTCTAAATTTATGATGTCTCGCCGCAATTTTTTTAGCACTTTATTGGCAATTTGTCTAGTTTTTCTAAGTTTCAATTTTGCCACACCTGCATTTGCCCTCGGCGGTAAGCTTCCTCCGGTAAATCAACCAGCGCCGGAGTTTTCTTTGCCGACAAACAGCGGGGACGGACAAGTGTCGCTGTCGGATTATCGCGGTAAGTGGCTGGTAGTCTATTTTTATCCGAAAGACTTTACTTCAGGATGTACGATCGAAGCGCGGAGATTTCAGCAAGACTTGCCGAAATACTTGGCAAAGAATACTCAAATTATCGGTATTAGCGCTGATGATGTCGATTCCCATGCGGAATTTTGCGATTCGGAAGGTTTGAAGTTTCCGCTGTTAGCTGATACGGATGGTAAAGTGAGTAAAGCTTACGGTTCTTGGATGAGTTTTATCTCAGCGCGACACAGTTTTATTATTGATCCTGAAGGTATTTTGCGTGAAACCTTTGTGAAGATTAATCCGGCGATTCATTCTAAAGAAGTGTTGGCTCGTTTGGGGGAATTACAGGCTAACGGGTAATACCATTTTAGATTTGAGATTCTAGATTTTAGATTTGAATAATGGGGAATGATGGATGAAGCTTGTCTTTGTAGTTAAGACTACATTCCTCTGAATTTTCAGAGGATTTTAGGCTTCACTGCAACCGTTATCAGGTTGATTTGACCTCACATCTTGCACCATTCTCAATAATCCTTTTTTGGGTGGGATATCCCAGGGCGGTTTCATTCTCTTGTAGGGGCAATCCCTCGTGAAGATCCCCGATATTTGAAACATCGATTTCATCGTCCGTGGGGGGCGGGCACTCTTGGCACCGCCCCTACAAAAGCCTGATTTTCGTGAGAATGAAACAGCCCTGTGGGATCTCCTGCCCAGCCTACAAGAAAATCTACTCTCTGTGGAACGGGCAAGATGCCCGTTCTGGACAATGGTTCAACATCTCAGTTTTACGGGAAATGATGGCTGGTAACGCGACAAGCAATATTAGAGTAAATTTAAAATCTTAAATCGCCTGTCATGCCATATTCAATGAGAATTAAACTTGGTATTGGCTACAACAGATGCGGAAGAAGATTCATTGTCTGATAGATTTCTCTTTCTGCTAGCCATGCGACGTTCCGGGTCAATTCCCTCGAAGGTTGGGGGCAACCAAACTCGGACTACCAACAACACTCCCAAAACCAGCAAAAATGCGCCTGTTGATAATATTTGAACCCAGGGAGTTTCCAGCACTCCCCGCACGATGACTTCTCGCAAAACAGATACTATACAGACTTCCACAGCCACACCTATCGAAACCCGCTGCTCTTGCAAGTAAATAATTAGCAGCCGAAATAATTCCACTAAAACTAATAAAAATAGAATGTCTGCCGTCACTTGCTGGAAATTCAAAGGAGGCAGCAGCGAGAAAAACATTTCTCGCAGTTCTAGCACCATGAAACAAAACAAACCAATACATAGGGAAATGACAATTAAGTCTTGGACTGTTTCCAGAGCGGTGACGATTAATTGCAGATTCAACCATTGAGGGGGGTGACTAGACGAGTTGTTTAAACGCTTTTCCATTGACACATCCTGCAACTTGTTTGACTTTCTTACAGCTTAATTGAACTTAGGTTAATCTTTGACAATTTACAGGTTTAATCTATTTATCAGTCTCATAAAATTTCGAGCGGTTGACAATTTCACACACACTTTTATTTGTCTCCCAGGTAGCTTGACATTTAGTGATACTTTATGCTATTTGAAGTCGGCAAGAAGTAGCTTTGATATCTAAAAAATAGAAGTCTGAATCCTAAAATGCTGCAACTGCTATAAAATAGGAAAATTGTAAAGAATTATTTACCACAGCTTGATACACTCAAGCTAGTGACTCTCGGCTTGAATCATAAAAAAGCCACCAAGTCAACCGAAAAACCCAAAGTAATCCAGAGAGGATTGAACACCATGGCATTTGAACTAGCACCATTACCCTTCGCCGCTGACGCCCTAGAACCAGCTCATATGTCGGCCAACACGTTTTCGTTCCACCACGACAAGCACCACGCTGCTTACGTCACCAATCTGAATAAACTGATTGAAGGGACTGAAATGGCGAGCAAATCCCTTGAAGAAATTGTCAAGGAATCTGCTAAAGACCCATCCAAAGCAGGCATTTTTAACAATGCAGGTCAAGTTTGGAACCACAACTTTTTCTGGAATTCGCTCAAACCGGGCGGCGGTGGCACTCCGACAGGAGCTTTAGCTGACAAAATCAACGCCGACTTCGGCAGCTTCGATAAATTCAAAGAAGAATTCAAGACTGCTGCGACAACTCAGTTCGGTAGTGGCTGGGCTTGGCTGGTTGTGGACAACGGCACTTTGAAAGTCACCAAAACTGCTAACGCTGACACCCCGCTTGCACACGGCCAAACTCCGTTGCTGACTTTGGATGTGTGGGAACACGCTTATTATTTGGATTTCCAAAACCGCCGTCCCGACTACATTACTAATTTCTTAGATAATTTGGCTAACTGGGAGTTTGCAGCAGCAAATTTGGCTGCGGCGGCTTAGTAGCATCTTAGTTTGAGGACTAAAGTCCTCACTACAAAACGATAAAGTTTGTAGTGAGGACTTTAGTCGTGATGAATGAGAATTATTTAACCAAAGTTGCGATTAGCAGACAAAAACAGCTTTCAACATTCCTTCGCCTCGGTCTGGTTGGAGTTCAAATCCTAGTTTTTTACAGAGGCTCTGCATCTTGTAGTTGCTATTGAGAATGTAGCCAACGATCGCCTCTAATTTCTCTTCCTGACCAATTTGCAGCATCCGCCTCAATAATTCTGTTCCCAAACCGCGCTGCTGATAGCTATCGCTAACGATGAGGGCAAATTCGGCTTGGTTTGTGCCGTGGAGTTTGCTCAGACGCGCTACTCCCAAAATCCGGTGTTCTGAGCTTTCCGGGTCTTGACGATCGGCTACTAACAGCATTTCCCGATCATAGTCAATAAAACAAATCCGGGTCAAACGTTCGTGAGCGATGCGGTGCTTTAACTTTACCATGTGAGCGTAGCGCAAATACACGCTCTCTTCGGAAAGTTCTTCGTGGAACAGCACCATCAGTGGCTCATCTTCTGGACGAATGGGACGGATGGTGATGGGACGATCGCCCTCCGTTGACCATGTTTGAACGTATTGCGTAGGATAGGGGCGAATCGCGGGAGAAATGGGGTTTTCCGTTGTTTGCAGAACAACGCGGGCATCAAGAGCGATCGCACCTTCAGGAGAAACCAGCAGCGGATTAATATCAATCTCGGCAATTTGAGGTTGCTCTACAATCAGTTGACTGAAACGAACTAATAACTGTTCGAGTTGTACCAGGTCAATTGCCGATCGACCGCGCACTCCTTGCAAAGCTTTATAGATGCGCGTTTGCTCCATCATCCGCCGCGCTAGGGTGGTATTTAAAGGCGGAAGTGCCAGCGATCGATCTTGAAAGACTTCCACTAATTGTCCGCCGGAACCAAACAGCATCACCGGCCCAAATTGTGGGTCGATACTGCTACCCAAAATTATTTCATAGCCTTCCAAATTCACCATCGGCTGCACTGTAACGCCGAGAAACGCTGCAGGATCGATCGCCCGTACCCGCTGGGCGATCGCCTCAAAGGCACTAATTACAGCCTTAGCATCGCCTAAATTTAGTTGAACGCCCCCCACATCGGTTTTGTGAGTAATCGTCTCAGAATGCAGTTTTAGCACCACTGGATAACCGAGGCTCTCGGCAATTTCCACAGCTTCGGCCGCACTCGCTGCAATTTCTGTCGCTACGGTGGGAATGCCGTAAGCTGCCAGCAACTGTTTTGATTCGTACTCGGTTAATAGAGTGCGATTGTTTTGGCGGGCGGCAGTCAAAATCTTCGCAGCAGTCGCACACCCGGAAGTCTCGATTTCGCAATCAGCGGGGAGAGAAGGCGTTTCGTAGATAGCGCGCAGGTTGTATGTGTACCGCCACATATAGTTGAATAACCTGACGGCGGTATCGGGATAGGGGAAAGTCGGAATATTTGCCTGATTGAGAATTTGCGTTCCCGCTGACACTTCCACACCGCCCATCCAGCTTGCTAATAAGGGCTTTCCGAGTTTGCTGTAAGACTTGAGTTTTTCTGCGGTTTGGGTGGGATTTGTCATCGCTTGTGGCGTCAGGATGACCAGCAATCCGTCACTATTGGGATCGGGAGCCACAACTTCTAGAGTTTTGGCGTAAAGATCGCTACTAGCATCGCCCAAAATATCGATCGGGTTGTGATGACTCCACTGAGGGGGCAAAAACTCATCAAGCTGCTGCAGCGTCTCCGGTGACAGATTTGCCAGCGCACCGCCGTCGCTAATTAAGGCATCAGTGGCGATCGCCCCTGGGCCTCCTGCATTGGTGACGATCGATAGGCGGTTGCCCTGCGGTCGCGGTTGCTTGGCCAGAATTTCTGCCATATCGAACAAATCGGAAATCGTATGTACCCGCAACGCGCCACAGCGACGGAAAGCAGCGTTAAGCACGTCATCGCTGCCGGTCAAAGCTCCCGTATGGGAAGCGGCGGCTTGGGCGGCGGCAGCGGTACGTCCTACCTTGAGAATGATGATCGGTTTGTCGATCGCCACTGGGCGGGCGGCGGACAGAAACGAACGAGCATCACCCATAGATTCCATGTACAAAACGATACTGTGAGTATGGGGATCGTCCCCGAAATACTCGATCAGATCGCCCCAACCGACATCGAGCATAGAGCCGATCGACACAAAAGCGCTAAAACCGACATTTTCCCCCAAACTCCAGTCGAGAATCGAAGTACAGAGGGCGCCGCTTTGACTGATGAAGGCGACATTGCCCGGACGGGCGATCGTACCTGCAAAAGTAGCATTGAGCCCAAGCACAGGATTCATCACACCGAGGCAATTTGGGCCGATAATCCGCATTCCGCCCAGACGCGCCTCGGCCATAACTTGCTGTTCTAAAGCCTCCCCAGCCGCGCCAATTTCTTTAAAGCCAGCAGAAACAATAATTGCTCCTTTCACCCCAGCAGCGATACATTCGCGGATCACTTGCGGCACCCCAGCAGCAGGCGTAGCAATCACCGCCAGATCCACTACTTCCGGGACGCTAGCAATGTCAGGATAAGACTTGAGCCCCAACACGCTGTGGCGCTGGGGATTCACCGGAAAAACTGTTCCGCCAAACGGATTCCGAATCAAGTTCCACAGGAGAGTTCGTCCGACGCTTCCTTCTCTCTCTGTTGCGCCGATTACAGCCACGGAGCGAGGCCTAAAAATCCGATCGAGCGGATGACGCTGTTCTTTCCAAATATCGTGAGCCGGATCGCTCGCAGTGCTTTGATTTCTTGAATTTATCTGCATAATACCCTACTTCAATTAATCAGCAATTAATATTGCTCTGCTTTCGATAACAATTAACGCATCCAATCTCAACTATTTTTCTGCTTTTTTTCTGCTTTTCCTTCATCTTCTTGTGGTGCTCGCACTTCCAGAAAAAAAAATCATTGCGCGTTTCCGACCCACCCGCCCTTAAACAACATTTCCATTGTCAAAGTGTTAGTTCGGGAACTCCTTTGGTCAGAGCTTCCTCAACAATTCACGAGGATGTTCGGCCTACTATTATCTTAATTCTTCCCACGGAATTAGCAAGTCAATTTTTGTAACAAATAGCGAACAGGGTATTTAAAATATTGAAGTTAAATATATACTACATCTAGTGGTCGAGGCAGAAAAGATCGATCGCTAACAAAAAAGTGAGGGGAAAGCAAGCTATGTTTGCAGAATGGCACGGCTTTACTGAAGGCAACTGGACAAACGAAGTCAACGTCAGAGACTTCATTCAAAAAAATTACACCCCCTATGAAGGGAATGCAGAATTTCTCACAGCACCAACCGAAAAAACCCAGCAGCTTTGGCACCAAGTTCTGGAATTAATGAAGCAAGAGCGCGAAAAAGGTGTATTGGATGTTGATACAAAAGTTCCCACATCGATCACGGCTCATGCAGCAGGATACATCGATCGCGACTTAGAAAAAATAGTAGGTTTGCAAACTGATCGACCTTTGAAACGCGCGATTATGCCCTTGGGGGGAATTCGCGTGGTCAAGACCGGTTTAGAAGCTTACGGCTATCAGCTCGATCGGCAAACAGAAGAAATATTTACGAAATATCGCAAAACTCATAACGATGGTGTATTCGATGTCTATACGCGCTCGATGCGTCTGGCGAGACGTTCTGGTATCATCACAGGTTTGCCAGATGCCTATGGACGCGGCCGGATTATCGGTGACTATCGGCGCGTTGCTTTGTACGGTGTCGATCGCCTAATTGATGATAAAAAAACACAGCAAGAATCACTCGAACTAGACGCGATGGACGAGGGAACAATTCGTTTGCGCGAAGAGTTATCCGAGCAAATTCGGGCATTGTTTGAGTTAAAAGAAATGGCTGCTAGCTACGGCTTTGATATTGGCCGTCCGGCGGCAAATGCACGAGAAGCTGTCCAGTGGCTGTATTTTGGCTACTTGGGAGCAGTGAAAGAACAAAACGGGGCAGCGATGTCTCTCGGCCGCGTATCGACGTTCTTAGACATTTATTTCGAGCGCGATTTGCAAAGTGGCGCGAGTTCCGAAGTGGAATTGCAAGAACTGATCGACCATTTTGTCATGAAACTCCGCATGGTGCGGTTTTTGCGGACTCCCGACTATAACGCTCTGTTTTCAGGCGACCCAACTTGGGTAACAGAGGCGATCGGCGGTATCAGCGATGACGGTAGAACATTGGTAACTCGTAACAGTTTCCGATTCTTGCACACCCTCTCAAACCTCGGTACTGCACCAGAACCAAATCTCACCGTTTTGTGGTCGGAAAACTTGCCGGACAACTTCAAACAATTCTGTGCGAAGGTCTCCAGCGACACAAGTTCGATTCAGTACGAAAACGACGATTTGATGCGTCCTCAATACGGCGATGATTACGCGATCGCCTGTTGTGTTTCCGCCATGCGAATTGGCAAGCAAATGCAGTTTTTCGGCGCGCGAGTTAACTTAGCTAAGACTTTGCTCTATGCGATTAACGGCGGTAAAGATGAGAAGTCCGGCGACCAAATCGCGCCGCAGTTCCCACCGATTACTACCGAATATCTCGATTATGACGAGGTAAGAGCGCGGTTCCACGACATGATGGCGTGGTTGGCAAAAACGTATATCAATACGCTGAATGTCATTCACTATATGCACGACAAATACTGCTACGAACGGCTGGAAATGGCATTGCACGATCGCGATGTTTACCGGACAATGGCCTGCGGAATTGCGGGACTGTCCGTGGTGGCAGATTCCCTGTCGGCGATTAAAAACGCTAAAGTTAAGGTGATTCGCAACGAGCAAGGTTTGGCAGTGGATTACTCGATCGAAGGAGAATATCCCAAATACGGCAATAATGACGATCGCGTAGACAGTCTAGCCATCGAACTTGTGCAAAGTTTCATGAACGAAATTCGCCAGCATAAAACCTACCGTAGCGCTGTAGCCACTCAATCGGTACTCACAATTACCTCTAACGTAGTGTACGGCAAAAAAACTGGTAGCACTCCCGACGGACGTAAAGCAGGTGAACCCTTTGCTCCCGGTGCTAACCCGATGCACGGCCGAGATTCCTGTGGGGCGATCGCATCCTTATCTTCTGTAGCAAAACTGCCTTACAGTGATTGTCAAGATGGCATATCGAATACTTTTTCGATTGTACCGCAGGCCTTGGGCAGAATGGAGAGCGATCGGACTAACAACCTAGTTAGTCTTATAGACGGTTACTTCCACGATGGCGGCCATCACATCAATGTTAACGCCCTCGATCGGCAAACATTACTAGATGCGATGGAACATCCAGAAAACTATCCCCAGCTAACAATTCGCGTCTCCGGTTATGCGGTTAATTTCATCAAACTTACCCGCGAACAGCAATTAGATGTGATTAAACGGACTTTCCACGAACGGGTATAGCTTCGACTTCGCTCAGCTACCAACCTAAACGGTATCTGAGCAAAGCCCAAACTCAAACTTCGACTTCGCTCCGTTAACGATTTAACCGCTGGCTGAGCGGAATCGAAGCCCAAACTAAAACTTTAACTTGACGGCTGACTGAGCGGAGTTGAAGCCAAGCACAATTCAAAACCAAATCAATGTCTGGAATTGGTCGCATTCATTCAATCGAAACATTTGGTACCGTAGACGGCCCCGGAATCCGGTTTATCGTCTTCACCCAAGGCTGTCCGTTACGCTGTCTTTACTGTCACAATCCCGACTGTCGCAATTCCCACGATGGTAAAGAAGTAACCGTCGATTATTTAATTGATCAAATTACAAAATGTAAATCCTACCTGCGGAAAGGAGGCGTTACAGTCAGCGGCGGCGAACCGTTGATGCAGCCGGATTTTGTCAGAGAAATCTTTAGCCGCTGTCATCAAATGGGTTTGCATACAGCCCTAGACACATCAGGCTTCTGTGTTTTAGAAGTTGCTAAACCGGTTCTGGAAATGACCGATCTGGTTTTATTGGACATCAAATCCTACATTCCCGAGCTGTATTACAAAGTCACCAATGTGTCGATCGAGCCTACTTTAGCAATGGCCAAATATCTCAGCGAAATTGGCAAACCGACGTGGATTCGCTTCGTTCTAGTTCCTCACCTCACCGATCACATCGAAAACGTAGAAAAATTAGCGGAGTTTATTGCCAATCTGAACAATGTGGAAAAAGTAGAAGTATTACCATTTCATAAAATGGGAGAATACAAATGGGAACAATTAAAACTGGATTACGAACTCAAGGATACACCTCCCGCTTCACCGGAACTCGTGCAACAAACTGTTGATATTTTTCGCAATCGCGGGGTGAATGCGATCGGAGCTAGCGGTATATAATAATTAAAATACCGCGTTCACAAAGAAACCAACAATCTTGAAATTATCTGCGTCGATCTGCAGGTTCCCTACCAATCAAAGATTGAGGCAATAATTTTCCCGAAATAAACATCAGGATAAACAACATGAAAGTTACCAATTTAGATGAATTAGAAGTCCTAATTCAAAAAGTGAAAGCAGCCCAAGCTGAATTTGCCACCTACACTCAAGAACAAGTCGATCGCATATTCAAGCAAGTAGCTTTAGCTGCTAATGCCGCCCGCATTCCCTTAGCCAAGGCAGCAGTCAAAGAATCGGGAATGGGAGTGATCGAAGATAAGGCAATCAAAAATCATTTTGCCTCGGAAATGATTTACAACAAATACAAAAATGACAAGACTTGCGGTATCATCGAGTCCGATCGGCATTTTGGCTACGAACGCATTGCCGAACCCGTGGGAGTGCTGGCGGGAATCGTTCCTGTAACTAACCCGACTTCCACCACAATCTTTAAGTCTTTAATCGTGCTCAAGACTAGAAATGGCATTATATTTTCGCCCCATCCCCGCGCCAAATCCTGCACGGCTGCGGCGGCAAAAATCATCCTCGATGCTGCTGTAGCTGCAGGAGCACCACCGGATATTATTGGGTGGATTGACGAGCCAACTGTGCCACTTTCCCAAGCTTTGATGCAGCACCACGATATCAAACTAATTTTGGCAACTGGCGGGCCGGGAATGGTAAAAGCTGCCTACTCTTCAGGGCATCCGTCCCTCGGTGTCGGCGCCGGAAATACTCCCGCCATCATCGATGAAACCGCCCACATCCAAATGGCTGTCAGCTCAATTTTGGTCAGCAAAACTTTCGACAACGGCACGATTTGTGCTTCGGAACAATCGGTGGTTGTTGTGGATGAGGTGTACGATGCAGTGCAACTGGAATTTATCAAGCGCGGCGCTTATTTCCTCAATGCTGAAGAACGGGAAAAAGTGCGTCAGGTAATCTTAATTGATGGTCGATTGAATGCCGAAATTGTCGGACAATCCGTGCAAAAGGTGGCGCAGATTGCGGGTTTTACAGTGCCGTCAAACATCAGGGTTTTGATTGGAGAAGTGGAGGCGGTAGGTAAAGAAGAACCCTTTGCTTGTGAAAAACTTTCGCCGATTCTCGCCATGTATCGCGCCAAGGACTTTACTGAAGCAGTAGACAAAGCTGAAGCGCTGATAATTTTTGGCGGACACGGACATACTTCTGTACTCTACACGGCTCCGCACAATCAGAAGCACATTCGTTATTTTGAAAGCAAACTAGAGACTTCGCGGGTGCTGATTAATACGCCTTCTTCTCAAGGTGCGATCGGCGATTTGTACAATTTCCGCCTCGATCCCTCCCTTACCCTCGGTTGCGGTAGCTGGGGCGATAATTCCATTTCTGTCAACGTGACACCCCATCACCTGCTCAATATCAAAACCGTAGCAGAAAGGCGCGAGAATATGCTCTGGTTCCGCATTCCTCCCAAAATTTATTTTAAGTCGGGTTGTCTTCCTGTAGCTTTGAGGGATCTTGCAGGTAAGAAACGTGCTTTGATCGTGACGGATAAACCTTTGTTTGAATTGGGATTGACTAAGGAAGTCACAGAGAGTTTGGAAGAAATCGGCATCGAGCACTACACATTTTACGATGTGGAACCCGATCCTTCGCTGGCTACTGTTCGCAAAGGTTTAGAAATCTGCAATAGTTTCCATCCAGATGCGATTATTGCCTTTGGTGGTGGCTCGCCGATGGATGCTGCTAAAGTAATGTGGCTGATGTATGAGCATCCAGAAATTGAGTTTGAAGGATTGGCGATGCGGTTTATGGATATCCGCAAGCGGGTATACGAACTGCCGCCTTTGGGTTCAAAGGCAATTATGGTGGCAATTCCAACTACTTCGGGAACGGGTTCGGAAGTCACGCCTTTTGCGGTTGTTACGGATGAACGATCGGGGATTAAGTATCCGCTTGCAGATTATGCTCTGACTCCGAGTATGGCGATCGTCGATCCAGAACTTACGCTGAATATGCCCCGGAAACTGACAGCTTACGGCGGCATTGATGCGCTAACCCACGCTTTAGAAGCTTATGTTTCTGTGTTGGCTTCTGAGTATACAAATGGTTTGGCTTTAGAAGCGATTCGTTTGCTGTTTAAATACCTGCCCAGCGCTTACAAAAATGGTGCTAACGATCCGAAAGCGCGGGAGAAAGTACATTATGCTGCTACGATCGCCGGCATGGCATTTGCCAACTCTTTTCTGGGGGTTTGTCACTCAGTAGCTCACCAATTAGGTGCAACTTGCCACGTCCCTCACGGTTTAGCGAATGCGCTGATGATTTCCCATGTAATTCGCTATAATGCGACGGATGTTCCCTTCAAACAAGCGATTTTTTCTCAAAACAAGTATCCTAACAGCAAGTGGCGTTATGCTCGAATTGCAGACTATCTGAATTTGGGCGGGGATACAGAAGATGAAAAAGTTGAGAAGTTGATCGCAGCGGTGGAAAATCTCAAGCGTGAGGTAGATCTTCCTAGCACGATTCAGGAGGCGATCGCCAGTCAGGGAATGAGCGATGATTTCTTTTTTGCTCGCGTTGAGGAAATGGCCGATCGTGCTTTTGACGATCAGTGTACCGGAGCGAACCCCCGCTATCCACTGATTGAAGATTTAAAGCAACTTCTGCTGCAAGCGTACTCTCACGGCGGCGACACTTCTGAGGTCGATCGAGTGTTAACTGTAGTGTAATCGGCGCGGTGCAATAGATTTCTCCAGAAAAGCCTGTCAATGGGGGCAGGATGTCTAACCCCTACTCCCCACAGGAGTTTCTGGAGAAATCTAACGCAGGGCCCGGTGGTGAAAATAAACCCCGAAGCGGATCAAAATACCAAGTAGGGGTTAAAAAAAATCTGAAATTGTGTTAAAATTTTAGAGGTAACTATTTTACGAATTTTGTAGTTTTAGTGGCTGTTCGCGCGATGACCTCTTCACCAACCATAGCACCCGTTCGATCGAGTCAAGTTACCCGCAAACCTTATCCAAACTATCGGGTAATAGTCCTCAACGACGATTTCAACACATTTCAGCACGTTGTGGAATGTTTGACAAAATACATTCCAGGGATGACGAGCGATCAAGCTTGGAAACTCGCCAACCAAATCCACCACGAAGGCCAGGCCACCGTTTGGGTTGGCCCGCAAGAGCAAGCAGAACTTTATCATATGCAATTGAGCCGTGCAGGACTGACAATGGCTCCGCTAGAGTCTACTTAAAAAGTGTCTAGAGGGCCGAAAGTTCGATTAATTTTCGGTAATTCATCTGAAATTGAACGGAGATTGGGATTTAAGAGGCGATCGTAATTTTGCCAATCATCCCCGCTTCCGTATGTCCGGCTACCGTACAGCGCAGGTTGTAGGTTCCCGATTTCATCGGCACAAACACCCATTCTGCCATAGCGCCCGGTTTTAGTTCCAGTTCGTGAATACTTCCTTTAATTTCCACTTTCCCAGCTTCAACTTTTTGAGTCCAACTCGCATCAGCAAAGTTTTTAGCAGTAAAATAATGTTTCTGCGAACTGGGATTTTTCAGCACTAATTTATAGCGCTTGCCCGATTCAAATTCTAGCAGATTGGGAAAAAACTTAAGTTCCCCAGCTTCGTTACCCAAACTAACAGTAATTTCGGTGACAGGTTGCCGAGACAAATCACCGGCAGCACTAGCAATTGCCGTCGGCATCAAGATTGTACTCAAACATAAAATTACTCCCAAAATCACCTTGAGAGCTTGTTGTAACCCCTGGCTGCGGTATAATTTGCCTTGCAAACCGAGTAAATTGATCATGGCTGTTCTGACTACTGTTAACTATTCACTGACTAATGACGACTGACTAATGACGACTGACTAATGACTAATGACTAATGACTAATGACTAATGACTTAATTCGATCGCCAAACTTCATCCCAAGGCCCGCCCCCAACTTCCAAACCCGATAAAGAACTTTGAGCCTCTAAGATAATTCTAGAACGCTGCTTGCCATTTTTTTCCACATTTCCCCCCAACAACTCTCGCAGTTGCAAGCGCAATTCGCCGTGCGTCGTATCCCGGCAGCAAAAAGCCATACCTTTTTCTGTAGGAGTTCGCACATAAGTACCAGGACTGTTTGTAGTGCCAATTAACTCAACTTCAAACTGACTGTTTCTAGCCTGCATTTTCCAGCTTCCCCAAGGTTGAATATTCCAACTAACTTCCGAATTCCAAGGCACAAATTCGTAAAACTTGCCTCGGTAATGTAGACCAATCATGGCTACCGATTCCATCCACCACAGCACGCCCCGCTTGCCGCCACCAGCGGTTAAAGCTAAATCCTTTTCGCCTTGAAAACAATTGCAATTAATCCAAAACCACTTTTGCGGAAAAGCACCGCCCCAGTTTTTTTCGCTGTAAGCGGGAGCATCTTTAAATTCGTAGCGTTCGCCATTCCAATCAATCCAGCCCGTGGCTAAACCGTGAGCCATTAAAATTTGCCATCCCGGCTCAAATACGGGGAGAAAAGATAGCATTCCTGCGGTAGATTTCTGGAGTTCCTGAGAGTTTCCCCAGCCATAAATAGGTTGAATTTCGTACTGCCAAAAACAGTGGCTGCCGCTTCCCGGATCGTGCAGATAACCTTGATTCAAAGTAGCAGTAGCTTGATAGCCTTCTTCGACGCGGCTGTCGAATACTTGCGGCTCTAAATATTGGGGTTTAATTTGTAAATCTGTTTTGCCCCAATGTCCGAAACCTAAGCTTTCTCGATCCGCCCAAAACTTATTTACATTGGGAAAAGTGCGACACAAATAGCTATCTTTCGGGCCGAGAATCTGAGCTGCACCGCCACTGTAAGGTTGACCGCCTCTGGGGTCTTCGATGGAATACATGAATGCAAAGGATTGTCCGTGAATCGGTAATGTTATTCGGTAGTACCAGCCTTCAAAAAAGCGCCGGGCACTACCGTCCCAGTGGTAGCCACTGTGGGGAGTTTCAATAGTTTTGAGTTTTGAGAGTGAATTTGACATAAAATTAGCAATAGCAGAAAGAATAGTTATTAGTCAGTAGTCATTAGTTATTAGTTATTAGCTAGCAGCCAGTAGTCAGTGGTCATTACTCATAAGGAAGAAGGAAGAAGGAAGAAGAAAAACAAAAAACTATGCCCAATTCCTAATTCCCAATAACTAAGGACTAAGGACTAAGGACTACTGACTACTGACTACTGACTACTGACTACTGACTAATCCCATTACCAATATGATAGGTTATTAATTATGTCTTTAGCACTTTGGCGATCGCCCTTAGCTCGTGCCCTCCACCGCAACCGCAGTCTTGCTTTTGCCCGTTACTTGCAACTTGCAACTGTTCGCGCCACCGGGCGTCCGGCCAACCGCACTGTGGTGTTTCGAGGCTTTTTAGGAGATACTAATCAGTTGAAATTTATTACAGATATTCGCAGCCAAAAGGCAGAGGAAATTAACCTCTATCCTTGGGGGGAAATTTGCTGGTATTTCCCGAAAACTCGCGAACAATTTCGGATTGCTGGAAAGCTAGTTTTGGTAGGGGCAGATTATCCAGAGGCAGAGTTGTGCTCATCGCGATGCACAACTTGGCAGGAGCTTTCTGAGGCGGCTAGAGCGCAGTTTGCTTGGCCGCATCCGGGGGATGACAAAGCCGAGGCTAGTGCTTTTGATTCTGCTTCCCCAAATGCGATCGAGCCGCTGCCTAATTTTTGCTTGCTGTTGTTGGAACCGGAAACCGTGGATTTGTTGGAGTTGCGGGGGGAACCGCAAAACCGATCGCTTTATCGGCGCGACGAGGAGGGAAATTGGTCTGTGCGATCGGTTAATCCTTGAAAAAGAAGTCATTAGTCATTAGTCAGTAGTCATTAGTTATTAGTCATCAAGTCATCAGTTAACAGTTAACATTCACCAATGCCTTATGCCCAATTCCCAATTCCCTATGCCCTATGCCCTATTCAAATTTTAGATGCCGCTGCCGTCTAAAAATTCTTGAATTGCTTTATCTTTTAACTTGCAGCTAGGGGTTGTAACTAGCTGTGTTTTTTCGGCTAAGGCTACATTGCTGGCTTGGTTTAAAGCTTCTGATACTGAGTGGAAATTGTGGGAAGTGGGATCAGAAGTGAAGGAGACAGATTCTTGAGGAAGCAAACTTTTTACTTGGTGTTCCAGGGATTCGATACGATCGAGCAAAGAGCGAATTACCACAGCTTCCGAATCCGGCAAACTGCCATGTTCTAGGGGATTGACGCGCACTCCCGATCGATATACGATGCGGCCGGGAATCCCTACCACTGTACAGTCAGATGGTACATCGCGGAGCACGACGGAACCTGCGCCGATGCGAACGTTATTGCCAATTTGAAGATTGCCGAGGACCTTGGCGCCGGCACCTACAACTACGTTTTCGCCGACGGTAGGGTGACGCTTGCCGCTTTGTTTGCCAGTACCGCCAAGGGTGACACCTTGGTAAATTAGAGCAAAATCGCCGATTATCGCTGTTTCGCCGATCACAACCCCCATACCGTGGTCGATGAATACGCTTTTGCCGATGGTTGCCCCTGGGTGGATTTCAATTCCGGTCAAAAAGCGAGCAATGTGGGAAATCAAGCGGGGGATGAAGGGAAGTCCCAACACATAAAGCCAGTGTGCGAGGCGGTGCAGCACTAGGGCCTGAAGACCGGGGTAGCAAAACAAAACTTCCAGCCAGTTGCGAGCGGCAGGGTCGCGATCGAAAATTATACTGAAGTCAGCTCTAAGAGTCTTTAGCACTTTCGGAGTTACCTATTTTGGTTAAACACGCCACTTTCGATTTTACATTTTACTGGATGGGGGAAGTGAGCGGTCGATCGGGAGATTGGGGGATATTACGGAATGGAACCCTGGGAGAGTGCGAGATGGGGGAGAATTTGATGATATTTTATTTTCTCCATCCAACAGCGCCGCTGTTTTCTATTCCTGTACTGAGATTGTATAGTTAGACTTGACTCCGGGTTCGACAGTACCTACCCAAATCCTGTAAGAGCCTGCTTGCCAGTCAGAATCAAGTATGGCAGCATCTTTATTCTGACCTATATCGTCTCCGCAGAGCACCGCATTACCGGGGCCTTGTACGAGTAAGGTCGTGTCCTTTCCTTCGCTGTTGACTTGGAGTGTGAGTTTTGAAAAGTTTTGTTGCAAGACTATGATGTGGTCGGGAGTTGGGGTGGCAAAACCCAAACATTTGTTTTTGTGGCGATCGGCGTTGGCTATGACAGATAGAGAGTACGATCCGCCTGTGGAACCTCTCAAAACTGCTGTTGGGGCTGCAAAACCTCGCGATAAAGTTAAAGTGCCGAAATTGGCTGTTTCTGCTAAAACTGGTAGGGCGGCGATCGCGGCGATCGCAGCCAAGAGCGCACCGTTTTTGAAATTGGCTCGCTGATTAAACAACATGGCAATACTCCTCGGTCACAACTTAAAACCACAACTCAGAATTTACCCATCGCAGCCCCTAGAATCCAAACTGTGGAGGAAGAATAATTTTTTTTAAATTAGTTCAAAACCTCCTGGCTTCTCTTTCTTATGTCTATCAGGACAATCCCTGTACGATCGCGCTCGCTTGTGCCACTCGGATTTCTGCCACAGGTGATCGACTCATATCCGAAATTGTACGGTGTCAAGATGATAAATTTGATACTCCTAGCCTTGCTGTTGGCGATCGGTTCCCTATTGACACAGGCCTTGGTATTGTTACCTATAGGTCTATCGGGCTGGCTCCACCTCCCTAATTGGCTGAGCCTGACCGTGATTTTTCTGGCTATTTCTTGGTGCTTGGGGGATTAGTTAACAGTCATGAGTTATTTAGTGATTAGTCAAAAGTTAATGATCAATGATTCCGTTTCCCCCAAGAGTCAAGGCCCGATTGTCCCCGGTTTGATGATGTATACTTCACAATTGACAATTCAAGAATCTAAAATCTAGGATTTGACATCTACCTATAGAATGATGCAACGACAAGTTTATTCGATCTCAGCATTTCACTCTCCTGACAAAACCCTGGCGGAAACTCCTAAGAGACAGGAGCGTCCGATACACCGGGCGATCGTGTTAATGCTGGTGGCAACAGGTTTGCTAGGCCTGCACGCTAGTCGGCTGGTGGAATTGCAACTGATACAAGGGAAGCAAAACCGGGAACGAGCCGAAAATAATCGCGTTCGCCTAGTGCCAATGCCGGCGAATCGTGGACACATTGTCGATCGCAAAGGCAAGTTGCTAGCGGCAAACAATTTAGCTCGATCGGTATATTTGTGGCCGAAAGAACAAACGCCGGAACAGTGGAAAGTGACAGCAGAAAAGTTGAGTCCGCTGGTTAAGATTCCGGCAAAAGAAATTTTAAAAAAATTAAAAGAGGTCGATCCTCAATCCTACAGACCGGTGCGGCTCAAGCAAGCAATGCCGCCAGAGGTGTTTGTGCCACTAGCAGAAGAGGTGGGACAAATGCGGGGAGTGGAAGTGCGGCCAGAAGCGAACCGCTACTATCCCGAAGGCAGTTTGGCTGCTCACGTTATCGGATATATTGGCGAAGCTACCGCAGCAGACTTGGAAGCTCATCCTGAATATCCGATGGGGATGATTGTCGGTCAAATGGGCATAGAAGCGAGCTCTAACAAGAAGATTGCCGGAGTTTGGGGCGATCGGCTGATCGAGGTAAATGCCCAAAATCAAGAATTGCGGTTGATGGGAGAGACACCGCCCAAACCCGGTGAGGCGGTGCAGCTAACCATAGACTTGGAAATGCAAAAAGCAGCCGAAAAAGCCTTGGGGCACCGCCGGGGAGCAGTAGTGGCGCTGGATGTCAAAACGGGGGCGGTATTAGTTATGGCCAGCCACCCGACTTTTGACCCCAATCTGTTTACGCGAAAAATTACTAAGGATGAGTGGGAAACTCTTCAAGATCCGCAAAATCCATTTTTGAATCGGGCGATGCAAGGCTATCCCCCTGGCAGCACCTTTAAAATTGTGACTTCCGTCGCGGGCCTGGAGTCGGGCAAATTTTCGCCGGGTTCAATTCTCGGTACTTCGTCTTACATTACTGTGGGGGGAATTGATTTTAACGAACACAGCGGCGGTTTCGGCGACATCGGCTTTCGAGATGCTTTGGCTTTCAGCAGCAATACGTTTTTTTATCAAGTGGGGATTAGTACCGGGCCCGAGCAAATTTCTAAGTGGGGACACCACTTGGGAATTGGCAAGGATACGGATTTGAATCTTTTGGGGCTAGGCGGTGGCGATCACGGTCAAATCCCGACGCCGGAGGAGAAGGAGAAAATTTATCAAGAACCTTGGTATGCGGGTGATACGGTAACGATGTCGATCGGGCAGGGGTTGGTGTTGATGACTCCTTTGGAGGGGGCGGTGATGGTGAGTTCGATCGCTAACGGCGGCTATCGGGTGAAGCCCCATCTTTTGACTTCTATGACCGGCACAGCGGAGACTCAACGGGTAAATACGGGGATGAAACCTTCAACAATTCAGGTGGTTAAGGAAGGACTGATCGCGGTGGTTGCCGAGGGTACGGGACAGGGATTGAATGACGGTACGATTCCGCTGACGGCGGGCAAAACAGGGACTTCCGAGGTCATCGGACAGGAGGATCACTCTTTGTATGTGGCCTTCGGGCCTGCTGAGAAGCCGGAAATTGCGATCGCCGTGGTTGTGGAAAATGGCGGTTATGGTTCTGTTGCCGCGGCCCCGATCGCCAAAGAGGTATTTCAAGCTTATTTTGGGCAACCGAAAAAGGTCAAGCAGCCAGTAGTTATTAGTCCTTAGTTATGGGGAATTGGGAATTGGGCATGGGGGATTGGGCATTGGGCATTGGGCATAGTTTCTTCCTTCTTCCTTCTTCCTTCTTCCTTCTTCCTGACATCCGTTACATCCGCCCTTGCCAATCCGTTGCCGAACTTCCTTCTAACTAATTCAGCCGCATAAATATTGTAGCTTTGCGAATTCCTGTTATTTCTCCCGTACTGGTGACAGTGAGCGATCGCAAGTGATCGAACAATGGTCTTGCCGAAAGTTCAATTAACCTCAACAGCGGGATTTGTTTTTCCCAAATTGCCCTGCTGGAAGGCCAGTCTAAATAAAAATAGCCGTCGTTAGATGGCGGTAGGGGTTCAATGCTGGTTTGAAAATCTTGATTGGCAACTAAAGAGCCTGTTTCGGCTGCTTCTAGTGCTGCGTCCATTGCTTCTACTGAAGTGGTGAAAATTTCGTATTTGCCGACGGTGGCTCGGACTCCTTTTGCCTCGGTTTCGATCGCGCTTTTTCTATTATTGTCTATCCCATAATTTGGGCTCGTTGTCAACTGCGTCCAAGCGGTAATTTTCTGGTTTCTGAGAGTGAAGCTGCCGATGCTGTATTCTTTGCTGCGGGCAATTTCATCGAGTTTGTCGATCGCCTTTTGGGAATCAGCAGATTTTTCGGCGGCGAAAATCCAGTCAGCACTATTTGACGAATTGGGAAGCACTGCTAAAGCGTATTCTCCTTGTACCCAGTCAAATATATCCTGCTGCAGGTTGACGCCCCAAACTTGCTGAATATCTGCCAGGGTGC
Source organism: Microcoleus sp. D3_18_C4 (assembly GCF_036702355.1). Taxonomy (NCBI): domain Bacteria; kingdom Bacillati; phylum Cyanobacteriota; class Cyanophyceae; order Oscillatoriales; family Microcoleaceae; genus Microcoleus; species Microcoleus sp. D3_18_C4. Next base: position 13,418 of record NZ_JAUBTF010000064.1, on the reverse strand, counting down.
GATCGACTAAATTTGACACTTCTGCATTAGTGGACACCGCCGATGACAAATCAGCCCAAAAATTCCTTAAATCGGTGCTGGCGACCGCGAAAGGACTGGCTGAGGGAATGTATTGCAAGGCTTGCACCGGTTCGGAGAGTGTTGGAGAAGCTGTGTTTTCTCGCGATGTCACTAAAGCAGTTTGAGCCAGCAATCCCCGTCGGTTGACTCCGACAGCAACTGCGAGAGAATTAAGAGAAACTGGGGGATTTTGCTCGGTTGCTGACTGCGGGAGATTGACAAATGCTAAAGCGATTCTACCTTGATTTAGCTGCTGCAAAGCTTTTTGATATTCCGGGGTATTGTTGAGATTTAGGTTGGCTGATTCAACGTTATTAATTGCCTCTCGAATCACAATCGGGCTATTGGAAAATAAAACAAAATTTTGGTTCTCCCCAAAATTAAAATTACCGCCGATGGCTGCTGTTGCGAAGCTGGATGGCAACTTTGAATTCGGCAGAGAAAACTGGTTAAAAGGCAAAAGCGAAGTAGATTTTTTCTTGGCTATTGGTGGTTGTTTATAATTAATTTTCACCCCTTTATATAGTTCCGAATGAACTGTTTTATCGGCACGAGATTGTTGGCGCCAGTAGGAGTCGAGAAATTGTTGGCTGCGATCGACCTTTTGGGAGGAAACGGCCAGCAAAAACCCGGCTTGTTGGCCGTTGCTGCTGTCGCCATCGAAATCAGGGGTTGTGACGGCGAGGGTTATTTCGTCACCTATCCAAGGTTGGATATCTCTACTGTAATCGAGGCCTGTATTGCCGAGGAGACTTTTTTTGATTTGCTCAAATTCTGCGTGCGATCGACTTCTTTCTTCGGGAGTGGCAAAAACTTGTCGCAATGCTTCGATGCGATCGGGATTTACCAGCATTGATGCTAACAAAGGTGCTTGTTTCGAGACAAACACAGCCGCAGCCGGAGTAGTTGTCGGCCCGCCAGCGAGCAAATTCAGGGGAGTTTGAGTTGTCAGCCAGTAAAAACCCCCCGCACTCAAGCCTAAGAGTGTCAAGACGCCAGCAATGAGGAAAGAAAAGAACGATCGCAGCTTCATACAACAAGGACTAATGACCACAGTCTATTATTAACTAGAGTAGCGCATGACCGTAGCTGTCTGCAGATACTTTTTGTTCAGTTCGCAAAACAAAAATATCAACTAAAATATACTCAAGCTTTAAAACCCAAGTAAAATGCTAACAATATCAACCCCCCCCGAACAGCGAGTTTTACTGCAAAATATCAGTTGGCAATTATATGAAAGCCTGCTAGCGGAACTGGGCAACAAACGTTCCACCCGAATTGCTTATCATCAAGGTCAATTAGAAATTATGGTGCCGCTACCGGAACATGAAAATCGCAACAGGCTAATCGATCGCTTAATTGTAACTCTCATCGAAGAACTTAATCTAGAGTACAACCCCTTTGGCTCTATGACTATTAAAAAACGCAAAAAAGCAGCGGGTAAAGAACCAGATTCCTGCTATTATATCCAAAATGAAGCACTGGTCAGAGGGAGAACAGAATTAGACTTTGCTCAAGATCCGCCGCCAGATTTAGCACTGGAAATTGATATTACCAGCAGTTCCTTAAATCAATTCGATTTATATGCAGATTTAGGCGTACCAGAAATTTGGCGGTACGACGGACGAAGCATCAAGTTTTATCAATTGCAAAATGGCGAATATGCCGAGTGCAATTTTTCCCGGGCTTTCCCGATGCTACCCACTGCAAAAGTTGACGAATTTATCGATCGCACTCAAACTACAGGCGCAACCACAGCAGTGCGAGAATTCCGGGAATGGGTAAAAAATCAGTAATTGTGTACTCTACCACGGCACTCCTCGCGCATCGGAAAAATCGGCATCTAGAACCGCCCCCGGATCGAATACAGCATCAGTTAAATCAGCTTTTCTAAACGACGTTATCGACAATTTTTCTATTTGTTCAACAGCGATAAAAAATCCGATCGCAGTTAACCCCAGAATTACCCCAGAAACCAAAAATAAGACAATTCCCCTGATAGTATCTCCGCCTAAAAATGTCACAATACCGCTAGCCCCGATCGCAGCCGCAGCGCCAGCCACAGCCCCCGCCACAATCCCAGCCTCGCACCGAGTCACAGCAATCGCCGTAGCCGCCGTTCCAGCCACCGCCACAGCCCCCGCATCTGCCCCGGCAATCAGTCCAGTCAAAGCCCCAGCCGTCGTCACTGTCACCGCCGTTACCCCAGCCCTAGCAATCAAATTTCTCACTCGCCTGCGGCTTTGTCCGGTTCTGACACCCTGAAAATTTGCCCCCCTCAAAATCGCCCCGGTGAAATTGCAGCCTCGAATGTCGGAACCGCTGAAATTCGCCCCTGACAAGTCAAGCCCTTTAAAAGAACGGTTCCGCAAGTTTTGGTTAGCAAAATTGAGATTTCGAGGTTGAGTCATTCGATTTTAGATTTTAGATTTTAGATTTTAGATTTTAGGTTAGCAACCCAAAGACCTAGGATTATAGATTTTAGATTATAGATTTTAGATTAACCAAGCACAGGGCATTTAGAATAAAGCCTGTGGTTTATAACGAGTTTCCATGTCTCCCATCTCCGAATCCCCATTTTCCCCCGAACAAATTGCCGGTGAAAGACTCACACCGGAAGAATATGAAGAAATCGTTCAGCGTCTAGGCCGCCATCCCAATAAAGCTGAATTGGGAATGTTCGGCGTTATGTGGAGCGAACACTGCTGTTACAAAAATTCGCGGCCACTATTAAAACAGTTTCCCACAGAGGGCGATCGAATTCTAGTCGGGCCCGGAGAAAATGCCGGCGTCGTAGACTTGGGAGAAGGCTTGCAACTCGCCTTCAAAATTGAATCCCACAACCACCCGTCTGCAGTCGAACCTTTCCAAGGTGCGGCAACCGGTGTCGGCGGGATTCTCCGCGATATCTTCACAATGGGTGCACGCCCGATCGCACTTTTGAATTCCCTGCGTTTCGGCAACTTAGACGATGCCAAAACTCAGAGGTTATTCAAAGGCGTAGTATCCGGAATTTCTCATTATGGAAATTGCATCGGAGTACCCACAGTTGGCGGCGAAGTTTACTTCGATCCTGCTTATTCCGGCAACCCGCTAGTTAACGTCATGGCCTTGGGTTTAATGGAAACTCAAGAAATAGTCAAATCCGGCGCTTCTGGCATCGGAAATCCCGTGCTTTACGTCGGCTCAACTACCGGGCGAGATGGCATGGGAGGAGCAAGTTTTGCCAGTGCAGAATTGACCGATAAATCAATGGACGATCGCCCCGCAGTCCAAGTAGGAGATCCATTTTTAGAAAAATCCTTAATTGAAGCTTGTTTAGAAGCATTCAAAACCGGTGCAGTCGTCGCCGCCCAAGACATGGGTGCGGCCGGAATCACCTGTTCCACATCAGAAATGGCAGCCAAAGGCGGCGTCGGCATTGAATTCGATTTAGACAAAGTTCCCGTTCGAGAAAGCGGCATGATTCCCTACGAATACCTGCTTTCGGAATCCCAAGAACGGATGTTGTTTGTTGCCCAAAAAGGACGCGAACAGGAATTAATCGATATTTTCCACAGATGGGGATTGCACGCGGTAGTAGCGGGTACAGTCATCGAAGAGCCGATCGTCCGAATTCTCTTTAAAGGCGAAATCGCGGCGGAAATTACCGCCACTGCTTTGGCAGATAACACGCCAATTTATCACCGAGAATTGTTGACAGAACCGCCCGAATATGCTAAAAAAGCATGGGAATGGACGGCTGATTCCCTGCCACAATCCACAGTTACAGGTATCGAAATTAACGGCAATTTCCAAACTTGGAATCAGATTTTGCTGACGCTTTTAGATACTCCCACCATCGCTTCTAAACGCTGGGTTTATCGCCAATACGATCATCAAGTGCAAAACAATACTGTTGTTTTACCGGGAGGCGCTGATGCTGCGGTTGTCAGATTGCGTCCGCTAGAACCCTGCCAATCTTCTCTCGGTAACGGGCTAGAAGTACACCCCCTTGCTAAGGGGGATCTACAGAGAGAAAATGCTGTTTCTCTAGCTTCCGAAAGCAAACAGGAAGAAGAGGTAATTCCTCTATTTACAAAGGCACAAGGTAGGGAAACTCCCAAACTTTCTCCCCCCCTTAGCAAGGAGGAAGCGCCGCAGGGGGCTATTCCCGGAGTTGCTGCAACGGTTGATTGCAATTCTCGTTATGTTTATCTCGATCCTTATGAAGGTGCAAAAGCAGTCGTAGCGGAAGCAGCGAGAAACTTAAGTTGTGTGGGTGCTGAACCTCTCGCAGTTACTGATAATTTGAATTTTGGCAGTCCTGAAAAGCCGATCGGATATTGGCAGTTAGCGTCAGCTTGTCGCGGAATTGCTGATGCTTGTCGGCAGTTGGGAACGCCTGTTACTGGCGGCAATGTTTCTCTTTACAATGAAACTGTTGATGCTGAGGGAAATCCTCAACCAATTTATCCGACTCCGGTAATCGGAATGGTGGGGTTAATTCCCGATTTGACCAAGATTTCTGGCCAAGCTTGGCTAAAGAAAGGTGATTTAATTTATGTGCTGGGAATTGGTGAATCATCCCAAAACTCAGAACTTCCATCTGACAGCTCAAAAATCGAAACTTCTCCTACTTTGGGAGGTTCGGAATATTTAGCGGCAATTCACGGGATTGTAGCTGGGAAACCGCCAAGGATTGATTTTGAGTTAGAAAGAAAAGTGCAATCGGTTTGTCGCGATGGAATTCGGCAAGGTTGGGTATGTTCTGCCCATGATTGTGCGGAAGGTGGAATTGCGCTCGCCCTCGCGGAATGCTGTATCTCTGCTAAAATGGGTGCGGAAATTCATCTTAGTTTTAATTCGGCAAATGTCGGCCGCTGGGATGAAATTTTGTTTGGTGAAATGGGCAACTGCATTGTAGTTTCAGTCGCACCGAAAAATCAAGGAATTTGGGAGTCTTACCTGCAAGAACATTTGACAAAAATGTGGCAGAAGATTGGTTTAGTTTGCTGTGCTGAATCACCTTTGCGGGTTGTGAGTGCTGACAATCAAATGTTAATTGAGGTGGCGATGGGTGATATGGGCGATCGGTTCTATAATGCGATCGAGCGTCGGATTGCATCTGCCTGACAACCTGAAGTTTCGATCCCCCTAAATCCCTCTTAAAAAGGGAGACTTTGAGTGTTCTTCCCCCTTGTTAAGGGGGGGCTAGGGGGGATCTCCGGGTTTAAAACACGCCCAATAACCCCGACTTCTTACAAAATTCACGATTGTTGCAAAAACATATTACATAAATCGGGGTTCTTAGACACCATACAATATAAACAATATCATTCCTAAAATAAATGATTTGCTGTATCAATCCCGACTGCCCCAATCCTCAAAACCCGGACGGGCAAACATATTGCATCAGTTGTGGCCTGGAACTCGTGCCCATCCTGCGAAATCATTTCCGCATGATCAAACTCCTCGGTCAAGGTGGCTTCGGCAGAACTTATTTAGCAGAAGATATTGATAGACTAAATCAACGCTGTGTCGTTAAACAATTAGCACCAAATGTCCAGGGAACTTGGGCGATTAACAAAGCGGTAGAATTATTTCAGGTAGAAGCTAGACAACTGCAACAGCTAGGACAACATCCCCAAATTCCATCACTAGATGCCTATTTTCAACAAGACAAATATTGGTATCTCGTACAACAGTTTGTGGATGGAGAGAATTTGTTAAACCTTTTCCAAAATCAGGGAAGGTGGCAAGAAAGCCATGTTAAGCAACTATTACTCGCACTTCTACCTGTTCTCAAGTTTATTCATGAACAAAAAATCATTCACCGAGATATCAAGCCTGAGAATATTATGCGCCGTCATAGCGATGGTTTGTTGATGCTCATTGATTTCGGAGTTTCCAAACAGTTGTCGGGAACAGTGATGTCGAGACTGGGAACAAAAATTGGTTCGGAGGGTTATGCACCCATTGAACAAATGAAAGGGGGTGAAGCTTATGCAGCCAGCGATTTGTTTAGCTTGGGGGCGACGGCTTTTCATCTACTGACAGGGCTATATCCTTTTGATTTGTGGGTGGATCAAGGTTATAGTTGGACGGCCAATTGGCAGAAACATTTGAAAAGCCCCATAGAAAAGGGATTGGAATTGATTTTATCTAAGTTGTTGGCAAAAGATATCCAGCAGCGCTATCAATCAGCAGAGGAAGTTTTAAGAGATTTTCAAGGTCAGTCAACGCCAATTGTTATACAGACTTTAAAAAAGTTTGACGTTAAAACGGTGACAGTTGATGCGCGGGGTAATACAAGTAGCCGTCAACGCCGTCAAGCAGAATTTTTTAGGGAAAATTTAGGTAGCGGTGCAATCTTAGACATGGTAGCAATTCCTGGTGGCAGTTTCGTGATGGGTTCCCCTAATACGGAAGCACGACTAAGTAACAATGAAGGGCCGCAGCGTACTGTGAATATCTCTCCTTTTTTTATGGGTAAATATCCAGTCACTCAAGCACAATATCAAGCGTTGATGGGGAATAACCCTTCTCATTTCAAAGGTTTTTTCAAAAGCAAACAACTCCCTGTAGAACAAGTTAGCTGGGATGAGGCTGTGAAATTCTGCCGCAAGCTGTCTGAAAAAACAGGGAAGACTTATCGTTTACCTGCGGAAGCCGAATGGGAATATGCTTGTCGCGCGGGAAGTACAACACCTTTCTATTTTGGCGATACAATTACCCCGGATTTAGTTAATTATGATGGCAATTATCCCTACGGTGCTGCGCCGAAGGGACTTTACCGGGAACAAACAACGGATGTGGGGAGTTTTCCGCCGAATCCGTTTGGTTTGTATGATATGCACGGGAATGTTTGGGAATGGTGCAGCGATAAATGGCATGATAACTACAATGGTGCACCGACTGACGGAAGTTCTTGGGAAACTGGCACAAATAATAACCGAGTGCGGCGTGGTGCTTCCTGGGACAACGATGCGGTTCATTGCCGTAGTGCCAATCGTGGCAGGAATTGGGCGGTTCATCGCAGCAGGCACCTCGGTTTTCGCGTGGCGGCTTCGGTTTCTTCCTCGTCCTAGTTTCCGCGTAGTAGTGGTAGGGTGCGTCGCATCAAAAATCTGCAAGGAAGATCGACAATTTCACAGCGACGCACCACACAATAGTAAGGTGCGTCGCATTAAAAATCTGCAAATTGCCTAGAAAATTTCACAGCGACGCACCCTACAAATTAGGCTAATTTTTTCAATGGCCCTATCAATCGTCGATTCAATCGCCCAGTCAATCTATACAATATAAACAATATCATTCCTAAAATAAATGATTTGCTGTATCAATCCCGATTGCCCCAATCCTCAAAACCCGGACGGGCAAACATATTGCATCAGTTGTGGCCTTCAACTCGTACCCATCCTGCGAAATCGCTTCCGCATGATAAAACTCCTCGGTCAAGGTGGCTTCGGCCGAACCTATTTAGCAGAAGATATTGATAGACTAAATCAACCCTGTGTCGTTAAACAATTAGCACCCGATGTCCAGGGAACGTGGGCGATTAACAAAGCGGTAGAATTATTTCAGCAAGAAGCCAGACAACTGCAACAGCTAGGACAACATCCCCAAATTCCCTCCCTAGATGCCTATTTTGAAGACAACAAATATTTGTATCTCGTACAACAGTTTGTTGATGGGGATAATTTGTTGACGCTTTTCCAAAATCAGGGAATTTGGCACGAAAGCCAAGTTAAGCAACTATTACTCGAACTTCTACCTGTTCTCAAGTTTGTTCACGAACAAAAAATTGTTCACCGAGATATCAAGCCTGAGAATATTATGTGCCGTCGCAGCGACGGTGTGTTAGTGCTGATTGATTTCGGAGTTTCCAAACAGTTGTCGGGAACAGTGATATCGAGACGGGGAACGCAAATTGGTTCGCATGGTTATGCACCGCTTGAACAAATGCAAGGTGGTGAAGCTTATGCAGCCAGCGATTTGTTCAGTTTGGGGGCGACGGCTTTTCATCTACTGACGGGGGTACATCCTTATGGTTTGTGGACGGAACACGGTTATAGCTGGACTGGAAATTGGCAGCAACATTTGAAAAGTCCCATAGACAAGGGATTGGAATTGATTTTATCTAAGTTGTTGGCAAAAGATATCCAGCAGCGCTATCAATCTGCAGAGCAAGTTTTAATAGATTTTCAACGTCAGTCAATACCAACTCCCGCACCGATACTAAATCCCACAATTCCTGTGGTTCCACAACACTCTTTGCCGTTACCAACTAACACAACAAGGCGAGGTTTCTTGCAATTAGCGGGTTTTGCTGGGGGAGGATTTGCATTAGCCCTGCTGAGTCAAAGTTTGTTGAACAACAAATCCTCTTCAACTTCACCAAATCTTCCACCTTCATCCACAAATGAGCCGCAATCTCCTAAATCATCAGCTCAAAAATCATCTCCAAAAACTACAGCCAAAAAATCATCGCCAAAACCATCTCCACAATCTGTAGCAGCAAGTCCATCGCCAAAACCATCTCCAAAACCATCTCCAAAACCCACACCAGAAACTCCAAAACCTCAGCCCTTTTCCAATGCTTTAAAAAGCTTTACTTTTGAAACAGTGACAGTCAACTCAACGGGGCAAATCGCCAACCGCCGTCAAGGACAAGCACGGGTTTTTATAGAAAATATTGGGAATGGTATTACTCTAGACATGGTAGCAATTCCTGGCGGCAGTTTCGTGATGGGTTCCCCCGATACGGAAGCCGGACGAAGTAGTTATGAAGGGCCGCAGCGTACCGTGAATATCCCTGCTTTTTTTATGGGTAAATATGAGATCACTCAAGAACAATACCAAGCGGTGATGGGAAATAACCCTTCTGAGTTCAAAGGTGCGAAACTTCCTGTCGAAAAAGTAAGCTGGAATGACGCTGTGGAATTCTGCAAGCGGCTTTCTAAAAAAACAGGCAAGACTTATCGCTTACCTTCACAAGCGGAATGGGAATATGCTTGTCGCGCCGGAACTAAAACACCTTTCTATTTTGGTGAAACAATTACCCCGGATTTAGTTAATTATAATGGCAATAATCCCTACGCTGGGGCCTCGAAGGGACTTTACCGCAAACAAACAACTGATGTCGGGAATTTTTCACCCAATGCTTTTGGACTTTATGATATGCACGGAAATGTTTGGGAATGGTGCAGTCATCTCGACAACGATCGAAACGATCGCCGGGTGCGGTGTGGCGGTTCATGGAAGGACACTGCGGTGAATTGTCGCAGTGCGTATCGTCTTAGCAATTCGGCGGGCGATCGTTACTCAGACATCGGTTTTCGCGTGGCTTTGGTTTCCGCGTAGCGGGTTGAAGCCGTAATGTGCGTCGCCCGAAACAATCTGCAAGTTCGATCGAGAATCTCGCAGCGACGCACCCTACAAATTAAACTGAAAAACTTATCTGCTCCGTGCTATTGCCCTAACTGGCTGCGCCCAAAATTGACTTTACATGGCCGCACAGATTCCCATGATAATATAGTACGTCAATCTCACAGAAAAGTCAAGAGCGATCGCCCTTAAATCCTAATATTTGAAAAAGCCCATCAAGCAACTTTCTAATTTATTTTCCATTGCCCGATCGCCGATCTCTTCAGTCTGGCGTTGCGCGGACTTCGTTTGACAATCGCCGCATCCCTCGCCGCATCCCTCGCCGCATCCCTCGCCCGCCCTTAATCAAGGTTAGTATAGAATTTACGAGCGATCGATACTACAATGCCCTTAAACGCCGCATCGCTTCTGTCTGAAATGCTACACGAGTTGGAAATAATGACAGATCCGTGGCAAGATTAAGGGAATGTTAAGTTATGCGACGCTTTCGCAAACAAGATTTCCCGCTGAAACTGTCCCCCTAACCCACCTTCCCCATTAGGAACCCACCCATCTATGATTCCCAACCATTCCTTCGCGGCTGACGAGCATTCTGGTAAACCCGACAAGCCCGAGGAAGCTTGTGGCGTTTTCGGTATCTACGCACCGGGTGAAGATGTCGCCAAGTTGACCTACTTCGGTTTGTATGCTTTGCAGCACCGCGGTCAGGAATCAGCAGGAATTGCCACCTTTGAAGGTGAAAAAGTCCACCTGCACAAAGATATGGGACTGGTTTCCCAAGTCTTTAACGAATCGAGTTTAGGTCACTTGCCCGGTAACTTAGCAGTAGGCCACACTCGCTACTCTACCACCGGCTCCTCGCGCGTGGTCAACGCTCAACCTGTTGTCGTCCAAACCCGTTTGGGAAGTCTGGCATTAGCACATAACGGGAATCTTGTCAATACAAAAGAATTGCGCGAAGAATTGCTGTCTCGGAAGTGCGAATTTGTCAGTACGACGGATTCAGAGGCGATCGCAGTGGCGATCGGTTCCGAAGTAGACAAGGGCAAAGACTGGCTGGAAGCAGCGATCAGCGCCTTTGGTATGTGCCAAGGAGCCTTTAGTTTGACGATCGCCACCCCCAAAGGCGTGATGGGAGTCCGCGACCCCCAAGGCGTCCGCCCGCTGGTAATTGGCATCCTCCCCACAACTCCGGTACGATACGTTTTAGCATCGGAAACTTGTGGTTTGGATATTATCGGTGCTGAATTTTTGCGGGACGTAGAACCGGGGGAATTAGTTTGGATTACAGAGGAAGGTATGGCTTCCTTCCACTGGAGTCAGCAGCAGAAGCGCAAACTTTGCATCTTTGAAATGATCTATTTTGCTCGACCCGACAGCCAAATGGAAGGTGAAAGTTTGTACAGCTACCGACTGCGGATCGGGCGTTTGTTGGCAGCAGAATCTCCGGCTGATGCTGATATAGTCATCGGCGTTCCTGATTCGGGAATCCCGGCGGCGATCGGCTTTTCTCAAGCTTCCGGCATTCCTTACGCCGAAGGATTGATTAAAAATCGCTACGTCGGGCGCACTTTTATTCAACCGACTCAGACAATGCGGGAGTCAGGAATCCGCATGAAACTCAACCCTCTCAAAGATGTGTTGGAAGGAAAACGGGTAATTATTATCGATGATTCGATCGTGCGCGGCACAACCAGTCGCAAAATCGTCAAAGCCCTGCGGGATGCGGGCGCAACGGCAGTTCACATGAGAATTTCTTCGCCGCCGGTGACACATCCTTGTTTCTACGGGATCGACACCGACAATCAAGATCAGTTGATTGCTGCTACTAAGTCAGTCGCAGAAATCGGCGTCCAAATTGGGGTTGATTCTTTGGCTTTCTTGAGTTGGGATGGAATGCTGAAAGCGACTAACGAAGACCCGATGAGTTTTTGTTCGGCCTGTTTCACTGGTGATTATCCGATCGACGTTCCAGAAATGGTAAAACGGTCTAAGCTCATATTAGAAAAAGCTGGAACCTAGAAAATCAAAAAGCGAGAAAGCGATCGCCCGTCAATTTCCGCGATTTAGGGATTTTCAAAATTTTCTGGTAAGTCGTTGCCAGAATGTGTGTAGAAATGTTACATTAACTTAGCTGTAGCAATTCTTGCGGAATTGGTGAACTGTAGTGAACAGGCGCTTGGGTACAACTTGTGTGAAACCCAACCCTCGGATTGGAGATTGGAGATTGAAGATTGAAGATTGGAGATTTGTGCTTGAATCTAAAATCGCCAATCTAAAATCGATGGTTTTTCCCTACACTCTCGTTCACAATTCTTGCTCGAAACGCTGTATGCTACCTGCAGACTGGAGGTAGTTCCTCCAGATGTCCACTCTCAGATTGAAGTCGCATTTCGCACCAACAACGGGTACAGGAGATTTTTTCAGATAACAGGGTCGATCGCACTAATTTTTCCGACACAAGTATTCGACAAGCCAACTTGCTGGAGAATCGCGGACGGGCTATTCATGCGAACTAAAGAACTTTAGAAACCCTTGCAGAGTAAAAATATGGCTCCTTGCAGGTTGAAACTGACCTCACCTGCATAGGGATACAACCCCCCGGCTCATGTCGGGGAGAGCCAAAAAATTTAGATATTAGTTTAAGCCCCCAGATTCATCTGTGGAGTGCATCTAAAATCTAAAATCTAAAATCTAAAATCGATTGACTGTTAAAAGAAGGCGGAATGCGGTTTCTCAAGTCAGCTTAAATCGGAAACTTCGTGCAATCAAATACTATTCTCAATCCCGCGAGCAATCCAGGCTCATCCTCTCGTACAGCAGAGTTACCTTTTACTCTTCAAGATATCAAGGCAGCCATTCCAGCCCACTGTTTTGAGCCCTCGGCATGGAAATCTCTGGCTTATTTCTTTTTAGATATTGGCATCATCGCAGGTTTATATGCGATCGCCTACACCGTCGATTCCTGGCTTTTTTACCCAATCTTTTGGTTGATGCAGGGAACCATGTTTTGGGCATTGTTTGTAGTGGGCCACGACTGCGGACACGGTTCATTTTCTAAGAGCAAATGGCTCAACAACCTGATCGGACACCTCTCTCACGCTCCAATTCTCGTGCCCTTCCACGGTTGGCGGATCAGCCACCGAACCCACCACGCCAATACAGGCAGCTTAGATAACGATGAAAGCTGGTATCCGGTATCGGAGAGCAAATACAATCAAATGCCTTGGTACGAAAAGCTGGGACGCTTTTATTTGATGTTATTTGCCTATCCAATTTATCTATTTCGCCGCTCGCCCGATCGAACTGGTTCTCACTTCATGCCCGGTAGCCCGCTTTTCCGTCCGTCCGAAAAATGGGATGTGTTGACGAGTTCCGCATCCTTGGTACTGATGGTAGGCTTTTTAGGCGCGCTAACCTATCAGTTTGGTTGGCTGTTTTTACTCAAGTTCTACTTGGTTCCCTATGTAGTGTTCGTGATGTGGCTGGATTTGGTAACATTCCTGCACCACACAGAAGCCGATATTCCTTGGTATCGCGGTAATGATTGGTCTTTCTTGAAAGGTGCATTGTCTACGATCGATCGCGACTACGGAATCATTAATTCCATCCATCACGACATCGGGACTCACGTAGCCCACCACATTTTCTCGACAATGCCGCACTATCACTTGAAGGAAGCAACGGAAGCCATCAAGCCAGTGTTGGGCGATTATTACCGCAAGTCAACCGAGCCAATTTGGAAGAGTTTTATTCGCTCTTACTGGGATTGTCATTTTGTCTCGGATACAGGTTCTGGAGTTTACTACGAATCACCTAACAGCCGGCGATCGGCTGAAGTTAAGTAGCTTAAATAAACAATAGAATACGTAAAAGCCCGGCTTCTTTAAGAAACCGGGTTTTTCTTTTTTCGTAGAAGTTCACGGGGGTAGCAAAAACCCAAAAAATCTGATAAGGTGAGGCACATGGAGAAGACAGTGCCGGAATTA